>JBGQDJ010000080.1:0-9232 GCA_041495805.1 Geobacteraceae bacterium | reverse complement strand
CTAAGCCCACCTCGTAAAGGAGCGGCGGGCTCAGTTGAAAGGTCAGCGACCTGATCTCCTCGATAGATTGGTCCAGGTATTCCCTGATTTCTCCAGCAAGTTTGCTAAAGCTTTCCGGCAAGAGTGCGTGTGACAGGGATTCGAGTTTGATCTTGCTAAGAATAAGGGTCTGGCCGACCTGATCGTGGAGCTCTGTTGCAATGCGGCGACGCTCCCTCTCTTCCGCAAGCGACAGTTCGGCGGTAAGTGAGGTGAGCTGTTCGGTCCTCTCTCTGACACGGACCTCCAGTTCATCCCTGGATTTCTGCAGCGCCTCTTCCGCCCTTTTGCGTTCGGTGATGTCATGATAGAAAGAGCAGCTGAACACCTGGCCCTGAAACTGCAGGTAATTGACTGTTACTTCCACGGGGAATATTGTTCCGTCCTTGCGGCGATGCACTGATTCAAACGTGTTTGAACCGGTGTCAGTCAATTTCTTTCGGTGCTCCAGCCAGAATTCCGGAGTCAGAGACGGGTCGATGTCAAAGAAACTCATTGAGCAGAGCTCGTCCTGCGTATAGCCGAGCATCCTGGCCCCATGCTCATTGGCAAAGAGGATTTTTGCGTCGCCCTGGCCCATGAGAATCCCCAAGGAAGCCTTGTCGATAAAAAACTGGCTCATCCTTAAAGCCTTCTCTGCCTGAATGCGCTGGGTAATGTCAATAACCACTGCACGGCACTCTTCCCTTGATTCGGAGAGCACTGCCTCGACCTGTACAAAGAGCGGCGAACGCCTTTCTTTCTGGAACACGATCTCGCACGTCTCTTTTGTCTCACTAGTGAATACCTTGTCGAGAAAGTCTTGGAAAACCGGCCGGGTTTCATTGGAGATGAAAAGTTCCAGACGCCGGCCGATCAGCAAAGAGCGCGAGACTCCAAGAAATACTGTGCCGGTGAGATTGACTGCACGGACAATCCCTCCATGGTCCAGATTAAAATAACCTACCGGAGCGAAGTCATAGAGATCGCTGTATTTTCCCAGTAAAGCCTCCATCTGTTCCCTCTCAGCCCTCGCATACCGGAGTTCTTCATTCTGCATCTCCAGCTCGATCTGATGAACCTGCAATTCGTAGAGGAGCCTTAGCGGTTCCTCCCCTGTACCGGGAGGGTGAGCAATCCCTCTAATCTCTCGGAGCCGTTGTTCCGCAGTGCTGCGCAGATCGGCACTATTAATTTGAGGGACCTTTTTCTCAGTCATGAAGTGATCTCCGTCCCATCAACCCTGTGCCTGTGTGAACCCGTGATGTATTAAAAGGACCTCCCTCCACGGGTACGTCAATTTATTAAACTGTACTTGATAGATGTTTCCATTTTGCTGAGATATGTCCTATGCCGAGGGGTGACCTCTATTTCGCGATGTTTTCCCCAATTTGAGTTACGGGCTCATACCCCCAGCGCATTCTCCGTCCTGTTGACCTCGATCCTGAATTGTGCTCCGTTCTCCACGTTAGCGACCCCCAGACGACCTTCCATATTTGTTTCGATGATGCTTTTTGCCAAATATAGACCGATTCCCGTGCCGCCAGTTGCCTCCTTGGTGGTAAAATAGAGATCAAAGATATTTCCGATCGAGTTGTCAGGTATCCCCCCTGCATTGTCCGTTATGGTAACAACCGCCTCCTTATCCGCCGCGAATGCCTTTATTGACAGGCATGGTTTTTCCGTTCTTCTTTCTTTGAAGGCGTCACGCGCGTTTGTCAGAATTGTCAGGAGCACCTGGGCGAATTCCTTTGGATAGCCATGACCCGCCAATTCCGGATCCGCATCAATCTCCACGGCTATATTCTGGTGCCTGAAAGCCGGTTCAATAAACGACAGCGCCTCTTCCACGGATTCCTTTATCCCGAACAGCCTCTTTTCTTTTTCCGGTTTGTAATAATCCATGAAAACATCGGCGGTCTGGGCCATGTGATCCAGCTGATACATCGTACTGTTGACGGTTTCGCGGACAATATCACCGGTCAGTTTACCCTTGGCATGGTTTATTTGCAGTAACTGTATCAACATGCCAATCGAGTTCAGTGGCTGTTTCCACTGATGGACGATATGCTCTAATGTTTCTCCAAGGGCGGCCTGGCGATTCTGCTGGATCAGGATGATGTCCTTCTCCCGGTTTCTTGCGACCTCTTCCTGAACCCTTATCTCCAGGGTGGAGTTCAGTTCCTCCAACTGATGCTCACGTTGTTTCAACTGTTCCTCGGCCACTTTACGCTCGTTTATGTCTATTATCATGGAATGCTTGGACATTGAACCGTCGGCATAATAAATGGGGATATTTACCACGTAATACCATCGTTTATCCTTAGGGCTGAATACTTCAAAGCAGGCACTCTCCCCTTTAAACACGCGAGCGTGCATGCACCACGGGCATACTGAATCCCTGTCATGGAGGGCCTTGAAGCAAAATTCACCCACCGCATCGTATCCGGTCCGGTCGATTAATTTCTTGTTCATGAATTTAACGCGATAGTCCTGGGAGCAGATATAGATCAATCCGTCAAAGGAATCCACTATCGCCTGGTATTTTGCCCTGCTTTCGCGAAGCTCTTGCTCGGCCCTTTTACGCTTTGTGATGTCTTTGGAGAATGAATCCCTTGACTCCTGGAACTCTTTTTTCGCCCTTTCCCGTTCCGCCACTTCCGCCGTGAGCTTCAGGTTCAACAGACCCATCTCCGCTATCATCTGCACAAGGACGCGATAATAATCCATAACGCTGCGGACCTGTGCGCGGGTGCAGACCTGAACCCGATTCAGGGCGGAGAGATATTCGGCCTCGTCAAAACCGAACTCCCTGGCCTGGGCTCGGAAAAAATCCAGATCGGGCTTATCGTCGTCATAGAAAAACTGTCCGGTAAAGATTGTGGCAAGGTGCTCCCTGCCGATGAAGATTGGCATTGCCACATCCCAAAGTCCATTCCTGCACTTGTACTCCAGGAACCCATCACTAAAGTCGTGTAGACGAGGCTTGATAAAGGCGTCGCTCTCACGGCAACGAGCCGAGGTGGCAGGATTGGCACGGTGGAAGCGGGTGCAGATATCCTGCCATCCCACAGCCACGAGGATGTTCTCGTCGGTATCCAGAATAGCTGAAACCATTCCCGTAATCCGGAAATGGGCTTCAAGCAACAGTCGGATCTTCTCCAGATCGACGAGTTGGGAAAAGGTAACTCCGGTCATTTCATTCTCCACTTGATCGACATCAATATTCGCAATGACGGTCTTCTTGAAGATAGGCAATTACGAAGATCTTCAGAAAGATCGCAACATGAGAAAAGCAGGGCATTTATGCGTATTTCTATATTGTTTCTTAAAATAAAATTATGTAATCGGGGATTACCTTAGAAGGATATGCTAATTACCTGAGCGGTTGATGGAGCAGATGGATTGCTGCGCTAATCGAGCGGGGTCAGACCTTCGCGGATGGCGTATCTGGTCAACTCGGCCACGCCATAAAGGTTGAGTTTTTTCATGATCTGCTGACGGTGGCTTTCCACGGTCTTTATGCTGACGTTAAGTTTAAACGCTATTTCCTTGGTGCTTTCACCTTCGGCGATGAGTTGCAGGATCTCACGTTCTCGGTTTGTAAGGCAGGAGTCAGCCAATGGAGTCGTTTCGGCCGAATGCTTCAGGTAATCCTTGACTATCAGTCCCGCCACTTTTGGGCTAAGATAGGTCTCATTAGCGGCAACGGTACGGATGGCCCTCACCAGTTCCTCTGCCGCGCAATCTTTCAACAGGTACCCCTTTGCACCAGCGGAGAGCGCCTCCGTCACGAACCGTCTGGCGGAATGCATGGAAAGCGCCAGGATCTTGATCTCCGGGTCATCTTGGGAAATGCGGCGGGTTGCCTCAATGCCGTTCATTTCGGGCATTGCTATGTCAAGGACGGCAACATCGGGTTTAAGCTCTCCTGCGAGCTGAACCGCCATCCTGCCGTTATCGGCCATGGCAACGACCTCGATATCCGGTTCCTTTTCCAGAAGGGATCTCAGCCCTTCCCGCACAATGTTATGGTCGTCGGCAAGCAGAACACTTATTGTCATGGTATTTCCCTTCATCTATTTTTTCTTCAGGGGAAGCAACAGGGTAGCCCAGGTTCCCTGACCGATTTCCGATTCGATCAAAAACTCCCCCCCCATGTATTCGATCCTTTGACGGATATTGAATAGACCAAAACCGCTTCTTTTGTTTATGCGACTTATGCCAATTGGGCTGGCGAATCCCGACCCGTCATCAACCACGCTGATCTTTATTTTATTGGTGACTTGTTCAACGGAAACCCTTACCTTTTTTGCCCTAGCGTGTTTCGCTGTATTTAACAGAAGTTCCCGCACCATCTGGAAAAGAGCGATGCTTGCCTCTTCATCCAAAGGCTTCTGCCTCCCATCGTCATGGAACTCCACCCGGAAACCGTACTTTCCCTCGAACTCCTCTGCAAGCCACTCCAGCGCGGCTTCTAAGCCCACCTCGTAAAGGAGCGGTTGGCTCAGTTGAAAGGTCAGCGACCTGATCTCCTCGATAGATTGGTCTATATATCCCCTGATTTCACCGGTAAGTTTGCTAAAGCTTTCCGGCAAGAGCGCGTGTGACAGGGATTCGAGTTTGATCTTGCTCAGAATAAGGGTCTGACCCACCTGATCGTGGAGCTCTGTTGCAATGCGGTGACGCTCCCGCTCTTCCGCAAGCGACAGTTCGGCGGTAAGGGATGTTAGCTGCCCGGTCCTCTCTCTGACACGGACCTCCAGTTCATCCCTGGATTTCTGCAGCGCCTCCTCAGCCTGTTTGCGTTCGGTGATGTCACTTACAAACTCGGCGATGCCCAATAGCCTGCCCTGGTCATCCTTAATCGGACAAGCGCTCATGATTAATGTCAAACCATTGATATGGTGCTTCTCCATTTTCTGTGGTTCGCCTGTATCCCTGGCCAGGATAACCGGACAGCCTTCACATGGTTTGTCGCGTTTGTGAATCACCTCCCAGCAATGCCGTCCGATCAGCTCCTCCACCGGAAGATTCGTCAGTTTAGCTGCCTTCCAGTTGGCCCAGACGAAATTCATGTCGGGGTCAAGATACGCCACATAATCCATTGTGCTGTTCAGGATTAGAGACTTCTCCGCTTCTGAAGCCCTGAGCGCCTTCTCTGCCTGCTTGCGCTCGGTAATCTCCTTGACAAACGAGATACCGAATGTTTTGCCTTGGAATTCCAGAAGGTTGGCAGTAATTTCAACGGGGAATGTAGTCCCGTCTCTGTGCCGGTGGATCGTTTCGTAGGTCACTGAACCCGAGGCATCCAAAATTGTTTTTATTTCGGACATTTTCTCATGGGTGATAACGGGATCGATATCAAATACGCTCAATGCGCATAGTTCATCCTTCGAGTAACCGAGGCTTGCACAGGCATAATCGTTAACATTGAAGATAGTTCCATTCTCATCGGTACGATAAATACCAATCCCTGCATTATCGATACAGAACCGGGACAGGAGAAGCTCTTCTTCAGCACGTTTGCGCTCTGCCACTTCATTTCTGAACTCCAGGTTTTTCAGCCCCATCCCTGTAATTATTCTCGCCAGTTTGCGGTAATAATCGAAGGTTTTGTTGATCTGGTCGCGGGTGAATATGGGAACACGGCCCAAGGCTTCAAGGTAGCCGGTCTTATCAAAACCGAATTTCTCTGCCTGCTTGCGAAAATGTTCCAAATTTGACTTATCTTCATCGTAGAAGAACTGGCCGGTAAAGAACGTAGCACGGTGCACTCCTCTGATGAAGATCGGCACGGCGACATGCAACAGTCCGTTACTGCACCGGTAATCCAGGAATCCGTCATTTCGCTCGGACAAATGCGCCTTGATGTATGCATTACTTTCACGACAATGTAATCTGGCCAGCGGGTGAACGAGATGAAAGCGGGTGCATATATCATGAAAACCCACGGCTACCTGGATGTTATCTTCGGTATCAAAAATAGCTGCGCCTATTCCCGTAATCTTGTAATGGGCTTCCAGCAGTTCACGTATCTGTTCGATATCGACGAGTTGGGTAAAAGCAAGGTCGGTCAATTCATTCTCCACTTAGAGCTTGTCCGCAATAAACATTCCAGGCTCGCATCCCGTCTTCACGCCGTCTTTGACCGCGCCTCAATCACAAAATCCTCGACGTAGCCACGCTACGTCTGTGGTTTTGCTCAATCAGCCCGGCCAAACCCTGCATAAATCCGGGCGCGAACAGTTGTAATATTATTTACGGACAAGCTCTTAATCCCGGTAAGGATTCAAGCATGCGACATTATTGTATGCGAAGTAATTTGACGTTAACAATCTGCTCAAAATAACTTTTACTACACACAATGGCAAGATATTCTTAATTTGGGTTTCTTCAGCTTCGATTCAGCCGGCCAGTAAATTCCGGTTTATCCTGCTAAATTGTTACCCGCTTGTTTTATTTCACAAAAGGAGTAAAATTATAGTCAGGAATAATTAGAAGTTATAAGCCCGAAGGGAGGGTTGAATCATGATAGGAGAAGGCAATAGGAAATTATGTGCATCTCAGGATGTTTCACAGTTGGCAAAGGGTGGCGGCATGTCGTGCGCCATATGCTGCGCCAGCTCCGATGATCCGAAACTGCTCTGCGACCCGGTCCGGAAATTTGGCGAAAATCTGTTCTGCGATTAATTCGGTAAGCCGTCTGGACAAATACGAAAAAAGCCTGCTGTTGCAGGCTTTTTTTCGTCAGGCTTTTGCAGAGGTCTGTAGCAACTCAAGGAACCGGTCAACCCGGTAGCCTGCCGCGTCGGCCACGGCCATGAGTTTGTGAGAGCTTTCGCCGAGCAGGTCCACGTCTGAAGCTGTCGTCAAATGCCCGGGCTCCTCTTTAGCGGCGTGTGAGATAACCTCAATCACGGCCAGCCAGCGGAGTAGAAGACCGAACCGCTCCCGTTTGAACCATTCATGGTCCTCGTATGAATTGCACTCCAGGAATTCCCTTGCGCCGGGGTCGGCGAAGAGGAGGGTGAAGCGGGTAACGGCAGCTTTCATCTCCCATCCGGCGAAGATATACTGCCAGCGCAGAAGCGGTCTGAGAAGAAGCGCCATCACTTCCACTCCTATGGGAGAAGCTTCCGTCTCCTCGGGAACCTTCGTTGCAAGCTCCTTGAAAGCCCTTTCCAGCCCCAGTTCTCCGATCCAGGAGACAATGACCATGTGGTGCTCATCCACCACCGCAAGCTTCCCTGCTCCATGCAAAACCAGCCAGGCGGCAAGCAACAGCCGGTCGGCATAGGTATCCGCAGCCACCGTGAATTCCGACGCCTCATCAACCGCGTCAAACGTCCGCAGGCAATCGACTGCGTCAATCTCCCGCATCGTGTCGTCTGTCAGTGCCCGGCAATCGCCGCTGCATGCGGTGTTCCGGTTCAGCTCATCATAGAATCTCTCGATCGTGGAGCGTAGCTGTTTCTTTTCTTCATCTTCCAAAGGTGTCGCCAGGCACCGGGTCACCGCCAATACTGTCTCACGGAAGGCTTCAATGACCGCGCCGTAAGAGACCTGCTTCAACTCTTCGGCAAGGCTTGCCACACCCATTCCGTTCAGCCTGCCGCAGAGTTTCCCCCAGGAGCCGAAGTCGTCATCGCATATCTCCCTGAAATCAAGGAAGGCCCGGTATTCATACCCGCCCAGTTCCGTATAAAGACCCTCCTCACAGATTTCCGAACCGGAGCGGAGATACTCCATGCCGGTTGAATAATCGCGGAATGAATAATAATACCTGCCGTCCGGGTTGCAGCCGAGGGCCTCTCCCAAAGTCTTTTGCACCAGTATGCTTTCGCCTTTGTCGTTTTTGCAGGCAATTGCGGTTGATGTGCGGATCCAGCCGGAAGTATCGGCATAGCAGTTGTGATAGAGGATGAGCCCATGCTCTCCTCCGAAACCGTTTGAGTAGGCGAAGACGTTCTCATCCACATGTCCCCCGGAAAAGAAGTCGTAAAAGGTGAAATTCTCGGAGCCGGAAAAAAGTCGGCGGCGGCCCATAAGGGGAAATACTTTGGCCTCGTGCCCGGCCACCAGGTGTTCATCCTCCGCTTCGTCCCAGCAGGCGCGCTGGTATTCCATGCCGTACTTCTCATGGAACCCCTCGATCTGGCCATGACCGATCATGGGGAGCCCGGGCATGGTGACAAGGAGTACGCAGGCGCCGAAATACTTACCCTCCTTGCCGAATTGCTCCACCGCGGTCCGCTCGTCCGGATTGTTCATGAAATTGACGAACCTCTGGAGGATGCGGTGGTCGTACTCCAGGACGTTCTTTACGGTCTGGCGGTATTTGTCGTTCTCCTCCATCTTGAGCATGTTCATGAATGCGCTGTTGTATACCCGGTGCATACCGAGGGTGCGTACGAAATACCCCTCCATGAGCCAGAACGCTTCGGCCAGAAGGAGTGTGCCGGGGGCCTCGGCCGCCACCCTGTCAACAACCTCGCGCCAGAACTCCTCGGGAAAGACCTTGTCGAACTCCTCCCGGGACATGCCGCGCTCGGCGCGCGAGGGGACGCCGCTGCCGTGCCCCGGCTGTGGGTACCAGAGGCGCTGGTAGTGCTTCTTTGCCAGTGTCATGGCAGCGTCGAAACGAATAATTGGGAATTGCCGCGCCACGTGGAGAATGGTCCGGATTACAGCCTCACGGACCTCCGGGATTAGGTAATTCAGCTGGGCAGTATCGTTCCATGGAGTAGAGGTGCCGTCGTTGCCGTGGTAGATGTACCTGGTCCGTCCATCCCTATGGTCGTAATGTTTGAAGACCACCGCCGCGTCGCGTCGTTCCCAGTAGCCGTCATCGATATTGATGCTGATATCAGGGGAAAAGGAGAGGTCCGGGCCGTTGAAGCTGTATGCGGGGTATGGCGGATATTCGAGCTGGATGAACCAGTCGGGATGCTCCACGATCCATCTGGAGTAGATGCCGGTGTGGTTCGGCACCATATCGCTGGCAAGCCTTATACCCCGCGCCTGGCAGCGCTCTTTCAGGTTGCCTAGCGCCGCCTCGCCGCCCAGATCGGGGGCGATAACGTAATCGAAAAGGGAATAGGCCGAGGCGGCCGCCTCCGGGTTGCCGCTGACCTGCTTGATCCGGGACGAGGCGGGAGATCGCTCCCACAGTCCGATCAGCCACAGTGCCGTGAAACCCCAGCGGGAGAGG
>JBGQDJ010000079.1:0-9289 GCA_041495805.1 Geobacteraceae bacterium | reverse complement strand
TATATCCTGATTATCCCTGTAAAAAAGCTTTGCTTGTCCTGCTTGGTTCCGGTTTTGCCCGCTTAGTTTTATTCGTTTTATATGAATTCATATTTTTGAATACTCCCCCCCTTGCCTTAATCGGACCAATTTGGTATTATTTCGTGACAGCTAACTTTTATGCATTTCAGGAGAGACAATAATGAATGAGATAATAGAAATTAAACCTGGAATCCACTGGATCGGAGCAAGGGACCCCGACCTGCGCCTCTTTGACGACCTGTTCCCCACCAAATATGGGACCACATACAACTCTTACCTGGTCAAGGGAAACGATAAGGTCGCCATCATCGACACGGTCAAGAGGAAGTACACAGAAGAGTACCTTGCAAAGGTAAAGCAACTCGTGGACCCTGCTGATGTGGACTACTACATTGTCAATCACACGGAGCCCGACCATTCCGGTTCACTCGCCTTCATGCTTGAGCACTCCCCGAAGGCAGTGGTATTTTCCTCTCAGGCCGCGAAAACCTTCCTCGGCAACCAGATACACACTCCATTTGAATCCCATGTGGTGAAGGATGGCGAGATCCTCGACCTCGGCGGCAGGCATCTGCGCTTTGTCATTGCCCCTTTCCTCCATTGGCCCGATACCATGTTCACCCTGCTGGAAGAGGACGGTCTCCTCTTCACCTGTGACGCCTTCGGCTCCCACTATTGCGGAACGAGCATCTTCGCCGACGAGGTGCCGGACTTTTCCGATGAGATGGAGTTCTATTTCGACTGCCTTGTCCGCCCATTCAAGGACAAGGCGATGGCAGCCATCGACAAGATCCGCGGCGAGCGTATCGAGATGATCTGTCCCTCCCACGGTCCGATCAGAAGAAAGGATCTTCAGGACGTTATCGGCAATTATGAAAAGTGGTGCACACCACCGGGTCCCGAAAAAAGGATCGCGATCTTTTATCTCTCTCCCCATGGCAACACCGAAAAGATGGCGAAAGCGGTCGCAAAGGGGGCGGCCCTCCAAGGGATTGTGACTGAGCTATGCCATATTCCAAGTCATACTGCTTTGGAGATCCGCGCCCTGATGGAATCAGCGGACGCACTCATCTTCGGCACCCCGACAATAAACCGCGATGTCCCCAAACCGATGTGGGATACACTTTCTTATCTCTCCATGGTCAAGCTGAAGAGCTCAATTGGCGGCGTATTCGGAAGTTTCGGCTGGAGCGGCGAGGCATGCAAGATTGCCGAAGATAGGCTTAAAGGCCTCAATTTCAGACTGCCTGCCCCGGCATTAAGGTTTCCCTTTGCTCCGCGCCCGGAAGCCCTGGAACAGTGCGAGGCATTCGGCAAAGCGATCGCCGAGGAAGTTCTCAAGAAATAACGGTGTCCCCTTTCTTCTGTCCCAGGTTTTTATTAGCAAGACATTTGTCTCCCGCAGAGCCGCATGGACGCTGAGAAAAACAGGAAGAACCGCTTTTTGATTCTCCGCGCCCCCGCGTCTCCGCGTGAATTTGCCTTTCATGGCAGATAGCTATTTTCTTCCGCCCCCAGCATCGCCGTCATCTCATCATGGATAAGGCCGTTTGACGCCAGGATCCGGTGATGCCGGATGGAATAGGGGCCACCGCCATGGTTGGTCACCTTTCCCCCGGCCTCCTCCACCAGGAGCATTCCCGCCGCCACATCCCACGGTTTAAGTTTGCACTCCCAGAAGCCGTCAAGCCTCCCGGCCGCCACACAGGCGAGATCGAGGGCTGCGGACCCAGCCCGGCGCACGGCTCGCGACCCCATCTGGAACCGTTCGAAATTGGCGAAATTGTTTTCATTGTCCGATGACTTGTCGTATGGGAAGCCTGTTGCCAGAAGGGCGCTTTTCAGCGGAGTTCTGGAGGAAACATGTATCCGTTTCCCATTGAGGAACGCACCTTCTCCCCTGACCGTGGAAAAAAGCTCGTTCATCATTGTATGGAGGACTACACCGACCCGCACCACCCCATCTATCTCCAGGGCAATGGATACCGCGAACCAGGGAAATCCGTGGGCATAGTTGGTGGTCCCGTCCAGGGGGTCGATAACCCATCTGTACGATGAATTCCGCGGAGTGTAGACGTTTTCCTCGGCGAGTATGTCATGGTCCGGGTACCTCTCCAGGATAGCGGCCACTATCAACTCCTCACACCCTTTGTCCACCTCGGTGACCAGGTCGAACTCCCCCTTGAACGTGATGTCGTGCTCCAGACAGAGCCGTTCATGTTGCAAAGCCCCGGCAGCCCTGGCCGCCGACACGGCCGTATCCAGATATTCCCGCATAGGTACTCCCCTCTTTGTGGAATAGAAAAGGCCCGTTCAATGAACGGACCTTTAGGAAATTACTCTTTATCTCAAAAGAATTCAACTGAAGCCGGACTACTCCAATGTCAAAACTCCTTCAGGTTGCTGAATTCCCCCCACGCCAGAAAATTCTGCGGCGCCAGGACGAAATCGTAAAGGTTCTCCATGATGTTGTAATGCTTTTTCTCCTCATTGGCGATTTTAAGCAACAGCTGCACAATTTCAGCACGGTTCTCTTTTTTCGCCATATCCTCGTAGAGCTTTACGCTGTCCGCCTCAACCTTCATGGCGTAGAGGTAGCCATCCAGGTCTTTTTTGAGGCCGCCAAGGAGCGTCCGGTCATTCATAAGCCCCTGGAATACGTTCTTTGCTTCATCCAGGGCGATTGAGCCTGCCATGGTGTCATAACCGCCGGTCTTCATTGCCTGTATTGTCTCAAAATGTTTTTGTTCGTCTGCCGCCAGCATGCTGAAAATCTTCTTAAGCCCCACGATGGTAGTCCCTGCCGCCAGCTTTTCATAATGCGTCTTGCCGTCCTTTTCCATCTGCATGGCAAAATCAAAAACATTCATACATCTTACCTCCGGTCACCTTCGAATAATTCCGAATCGGTTTTCCAACGCATTTAGTTTAATGCTAACAGACTAATTACGCTTGACAAGGTTGATTAGAAGATAATCCTGAAGAGGCTGATTTCCATCAGGAAACACCGGACGGAAACCAGGCTAGATGACGGGAAATGTGAGGGTGAAGCAGGTCCCCTCACCTTCGCTGCTCTCCACGCTGATTGTTCCTGAAAAAGACTCGACCAGTTTTTTGGTGATGAACAGACCGAGTCCTGTCCCTGTGCCGGTTTTTTTTGTGGTGTAAAATGGTTCAAAAATATGATTCAGAGTTTGTTTCGGTATTCCGCTCCCTGTGTCCGCTATCTGCACCGAAATGAGCTTCTCTTCAATCAGGGAACTCCTCAACAGCAGGCTCCCACCCCCGTCCATTGCCTGGAAGGCGTTCATTATGAGGTTTATGAAAATCTGCTTCATACGGTTGGCATCGGCAACTATGGGTGGAAGACGGAAGTCAAGATCCTCCATGACCGAAATGGGACGTTTCTGTGCCTCGTATTTGAGGAAGCTCATTACCTCCTGCAGAACCTGATTCACGTCTGTTTCACCAACCGGCGCATCCTCCTTTCGGGCGAAAGTAAGAACACCCTTTGTGAAAAGAGAAAGCCGTTGCGCTTCCATTTCGATCCTCTCAACCATTTCTTTCACGGAAGGCGAAAGCTCCTCTTCGCGGAGAATCAATTGGATGGCCGAGACAATAACTGACAGAGGGGTATTCAACTCGTGGACCATCCCCACTGCCAGTTGCCCTAGTTCCGCCATCTTCTCGTTCCAGGCCAGTTGATCGAGAAAACCCTCATCCGCTAGGCTTTTATCGATCAGATTTTTCGCAAGAGAAACGCTCATATGGTCCCGGTGCTTTAAATAGCTGTAAAGGTGATACTTTCAAAAAATCAGAAGAGTTTGGCAAATGACACAGGCTTGCTTAATCAGAGCAGTTAATAACTCTTTTAGAGGCATAAGCCGTGCCATACATCCATTGGCCTGTAATAAAGCCATTTACGCGGTTCAACTGGGGGAATGAAGAGTCCCATGATGAAAAAGAAGGCATGCAATGCATAAAATATAAGCAGAGATTCAAAGAGAAAAGCCGCCCGATTGGGGCGGCTTTCTCAGATACAACTTTCAAATATAACCGTTTCAGACCGTTTCTGACATAAGCACTAATTGTAAGCGCTCTCGGAATGCTGCGTCTGGTCGAGACCGATGATCTCGTCCTCTTTCTCAACCCTGAGTCCGATGGTCTTGTCGAGTATGAAGACGATGATAAGGGTAACGATAAAGGCATATGCGCCGGCAGAGGCTACGGCGATAAGCTGGGTTATGAACTGCTGCACGTTCCCGGACATGAGGCCGGTTGCGCCGACCGTGGCGAAAACGCCGGTCAACAGGGCGCCGGTGGTGCCGCCGATACCGTGGACCCCGAAGACGTCTAGGGAGTCGTCATACTTGAATTTGGCCTTCATCAATACGCCCATGTAACAGACTACACCGGCAATGAGCCCCATTATGATGGCCGCTCCCGGCTCTACAAAGCCTGCCGCCGGCGTGATCACAACGAGTCCGGCAACCACGCCGGAGCCGAAGCCCAAGGCGGAAGGCTTGCCACCGTGGATCCATTCGGCGATCATCCATGAAAGGCCGGCAGCGGCCGGGGCGATGGTGGTGGTGGTGAAGGCGAGACCGGCAAGGCCGCCCGCCGCATCGGAGCAGTTGGGTCCGACAATGGCGCTGCCGGCATTGAAGCCGAACCAGCCGAACCAGAGTAGACCAACCCCCAGCAGGGTAAAGGGTAGGTTATGGGGGGCCATTCGCTCAGTGGGGAAGCCGTGGCGCTTGCCGAGGAAGATGATTGCCGCAAGTGAGGAGATACCGGATGAGAGATGAACGACCGTGCCGCCGGCGAAATCGAGGGCGCCCTTCTTGAAGAGCCAGCCATCGGTCATCCAGACCCAATGAGCAAGGGGATCATATACGATTGTGGTCCAGAGGAGGACAAAGAGGCACCAGGCGGAAAACTTTATACGCTCCGCGATGGCGCCGGAGATGAGGGCCACGGTAATTATGGCGAACATGCACTGGTAGAGGGAAAATACATACTCGGGAATCGCCCCCGGCTCGGTGGTTACGTTCTGGAACAGGGCATAGACCGGGGCGCCGTCCTTGAAGGTGATCAGGCCGTGCATCAAAAACTTACTGGTGTTGCCTAGAAGTCCCATGAAGGCGTCCGGACCAAAGGCCAGGGAGTAGCCTATGACCGCCCACTGGACCGCGACGATCCCCATGGCGACATAGGAATGCATCAACGTGGAGAGGATATTCTTGGAGCGAACCATGCCGCCGTAGAAGAAGCCCAGGCCGGGGGTCATCAGCAGCACCAGGGCTGCGGCGGCAAGCATCCAGGCGGTATCACCGGTGTTGAGGACCGGATCTACATTTTTCGGGGCAGGTGCGGCGGCGGGCGCCGCCGCCGCCGGGGCAGTGGCTGCCGGAGTGACGGCAGGTGCAGCCGCCGGAGCGGTCGCGGCAGGCGCAGCCGCCGGGGTGTCCGGCGTTTTGGCTTCTTCAGCCAGTACCGCCATCGGCGTCAGGACCGTAATCGCGGCCAGTAACAGCTTGACTATTGACAGTTTGCACTTCATGTTAACCTCCAGGTTACATTATTTTCTTTATTCGAAGCTGGTTAAATTGCATCGCCACCTTTTTCTCCGGTCCTGATTCGTATCGCTTCCTCAATCGGCAGGATAAATATCTTGCCGTCTCCGATGCGACCTGTTTTTGCGGTGTTCTCGATCGTCTCTACAACCTTTGCCACCAGTTCATCGGCAACGGCGATTTCCAGCTTGATCTTCGGAATAAAATCAACGACATACTCCGCGCCGCGGTACAGTTCAGTGTGTCCTTTCTGACGGCCGAATCCCTTGACCTCGCTCACGGTGATACCAGTGATACCGATTTCATTCAGGGCATCCTTAACTTCATCCAGCTTGAATGGTTTGATTATGGCTTCTATAAGCTTCATCGCTTACCTCCAGTTTTTTGTGCTTCAAAACTTGCTGCTTCCCAGGTTCTCTTATGCATAGCGCGCGCTGGTAAAATAACTTTGTTCATCTTGGTCAGGGGATGTTGATGTCAAGCTGGGTCGTGAAGGTATTGGCGCCGGCCAAGCTCTTTTCTTTATAAATGTCATAGGCGAAGATCAGGGAAACATTCTTTGAGAAGGCCCAGGAGACGCCGAAGTTGACCGCGCCGTCCACATTGTTACCGCCCTGGTAGTCCACCGCCAGCCAGAGCTTGTCGGAGATCTCGGTCATGGTGCGGTCCCAGGAGAGGAGCACACCTTCATTCTGCGGTTTCGAACTTGTGGTTGGCGGAGCCACTAAAGCATGCCTGCTGCCTCGATAGTAACCGGCGGAGAACCTCCCAAGGGAAGGAACCGGGCCCATTGCGGGCAGAGTCTTGGCAACCAGGCCGTAGATAATGTTCTGTCCTGAAGTTACGCCTGCGGCAATTGCCGGGTTAACAGGTCCAATGTTGTACATGCCGAAGGCAAGGGCTGGGGAGAATTTGAAAAGTGAATCTTCAGGGGTGCCGATCTTGAAGTTGCCGCTAAACGGGTGGTTGTCGTTCGGTTCAACTGCTGCAACAAGGTAGTCGAAGCCGGCTTCCAGCTGAACTTTATCAAATGGGAGAAGCCCGGCTGTCAATCCAATGTCCAGTACGTTAGCGTCCCTGGTGCCTCCGGAAGCATGTCGACTCGAAGCCCTGAAGTAGTTGTCTATACCGAGGTGGACAGTCTTAAACGCCTGGATGTCAGTGGAGGGGATCCAGATCTGGGTTGAGGGGGTCGCCAGGGCGGCGCCTGCGGCGGTCACAACGAGCATCATTGCCAGAGAGAAAATCTTCGTAATTTTTTTCATCACCAATACTCCTTTGTACATTAGATTTGATAACAAACATCCAAAAACAATAACAACATTTTCAGCAAATACAACAGTTCCGCCCATGCCTCCTTTCGATAATTTTAAATAAAAATACGCCTCTCACATTTTGGTGAAGAGGCGTCATTGCCTGTTCCATAATTGTGGCGCGCCATTGCGCCGTAATTTCTTTGAATCAAGTTAGCACAAGCCGTGCCACAACCCCTCTTAATTGATTTGTAACGCTATTTCAATATGATGCAGAGATATAAAAAAAGGGGCGGCATGATTTTGCCGACCCTTTTGATTATTTTTTAAGCATATGTGCTGCCGGAGGCATCGAGACGCTGTATGCCGCATCTCTACAAAGGAAATTTACGCGGCATTTCTAAGCCCAACCGACTTATACAGCCGCAACAGATCGGCGTCATTCAGGGATCGCTTTATCTGCTGGGCGGTGCTGCGCACTTGATCCATAAGCGACAGCGCCTCCCTGCGGTTGATGGTGATTCCCATCTCCCGGTAGCGCTCAATCAGGCCGCTGGACCCGGAATGCTTTCCAACTACCAGGCGCCTGTGTAGTCCAACCTCGGAAGGATCGAATCCTTCATAGTTTGAAGGGTTCTTGATTACGCCGTCAGCGTGCAGACCCGACTCGTGGGAGAATACACGTTTTCCCACCACCGGTTTCCATTCAGGGAGGGGTCTCTGGGATGCCTTGGCCACAAATCGGGACAGTTCCACGAAACGGTGGGTGTCGATCCCCAGATCGATGCCGCAGGCGTGCTTCAACCCCATGACAACCTCTTCCAGAGGGGCGTTGCCGGCCCTCTCCCCAAGCCCGTTTACCGTGGTGTTGACGAACCTCGCTCCGGCCCTGATCCCCGCAATCGCGTTGGCCGTTGCCATTCCCAGGTCGTTGTGGGTATGGACCTCGATATCCACTTCAGGCACTACCCTTCGCAGGGCGCTGACCTTGTCGTAAATGGCGAACGGGTCGAGTATTCCCAGGGTATCGCAGAAGCGGAACCTGTCCCCCCCCATCTCCCGCGCAATCTCCATAAGCTCTATGATGAAATAGATGTCGGCGCGGCTGGAGTCCTCACCGCCGACTGAGACATAAAGCCCGTTCTCCTTGGCGAACCCGAGAGCCCTCTTTAGCTGCTCCTTCACCCACTCCCGGCTCTTGTGGAGCTTGTTTTCGATCATTATGTCCGATACGGAAAGGGAGATATCCACTGCGGCCACCCCGCATTCGATGCTCGCCCGGATGTCTTCGATAACAGCGCGGTTCCAGGTGATCAGGCGCGCATTCAGTCCAAGGTCAACAAGGGCGCGGATGGATGCCCGTTCGTCCTTGCCCATTGCCGGTATGCCGCACTCGATCTCCCTGATGCCGATACTATCCAGCATCAAAGCAATTTTCAGTTTTTCCTCGCGGCTGAAAACCACCCCGGCGCTCTGCTCGCCATCGCGTAGCGTGGTATCGTCAATTATAATCTCTCTGCCGGTCAAATCATTCATGAATGCCCCCTTTCAGCGCTTTATCTCGCAGCCGACCCTGGCGAATTCCATATTCTGGCCGATAAGCCCCACAGCATCGGCGCGGCAATGCTGACAATGTTTCATCTGGCCGATAATTTTTTCGTTGACCGTGCGGATCTCCTCCATCTGTTTCGGATCGGGAGGGGCAATATGGCTGAAATCCGCCTGGGGGATAATCGGCATGACGTTCATAACCGTTGCCCCAAGCCCCTTTATCTTTCTCGCCAGCAGGGGTATCTGCCCGTCGTTCACTCCCGGAATAAAGACCGTATTCACCTTTACCGTCATTCCATAGGCAACCGCCATGCGGATACCCTCCAACTGGTTGGCGATCAGTATTTCCGCGGCTTCGACACCACTGTAACGCTTGCCATGATAATTAATGAACGAATAAATACTCGCTCCAATCACCGGGTCGAGAGCATTTACCGTCACCGTCAGGCTGCATAGATTAAGCTCATTGAGAAGGTCCACCTTCTCAGGCAGTAGAAGCCCGTTCGTGCTCATGCATTTTATCAGGTGCGGGAACTCATCGCCGATCATGCCGAATGTATCGAAAGTCTCCTGATTGGCCAATGGATCGCCCGGGCCGGCTATGCCGATAACCTTGATGATTGGGCCGAGGAGTTCGCTTGCCATGACCTCGCGGACCTTTTCCATTGCCTCTGTTGGGGTTAATATCCTGCTTGCCACCCCGGGCCGGTTTTCGTTGGCGCAGTCATGTTTGCGCGAGCAGTAGCCGCATTTGATGTTGCAGCGTGGAGCGACCGCCAGGTGCATCCTGCCGTTCTTGTGATGATTCCCGCCAAAACAGGGGTGCCCCTGGATGTTCTTCTGAGCGCATGATGTAGCCATATCCTTCTCCCTTCCATATACGACGCC
>JBGQDJ010000078.1:0-9290 GCA_041495805.1 Geobacteraceae bacterium | reverse complement strand
GTTTTGCCGGAGAAGATACCTCTGATTCAGCGAATAACGAAAAGCTGCTCAAGGAAATTGCCAATTCCTCCGAGGATCAAAGGACCGCCGCTTTTCGCTGCGTCATCGCCCTATGTTTGCCGGACGGCAACTGCCGCACCTTTACCGGTTCGCTCAATGGCATTATACTCCTTGAGGCCAGGGGGACCGGCGGGTTCGGATATGACTCACTCTTTCTGGTGCCGGAACATGGACGAACCCTTGCCGAACTTCCCCTGCATGTGAAAAATGCCATCAGCCACAGGGGAATGGCGCTGGCCCGATTGAAAGAATTTCTGGCCGGCTAATGAAGCCGAAAATACTATTTCCCATTAGAAATGCACTCTTCAAACCCACTGAGAAAGCATATTTTTAGAGGTTCCCTCTTTCCACAAGTTCTCTTCATACCCTCCAAGGCTCATGACAAAACACTTGCATCCCAGCTCCCCCTGTGCTATAAGAGATTCTTTGCATCGGGGTGTAGCGCAGCCTGGGTAGCGCACCTGCCTTGGGAGCAGGGGGTCGGAGGTTCGAATCCTCTCACCCCGACCAAACTCTGCGCCTGTAGCTCAGATGGATAGAGCAACGGACTTCTAATCCGTAGGTCAGGGGTTCGAATCCCTTCAGGCGTGCCAAAGACACTTTATGGTGGCTATGGTGAAGCGGTCAACACATACGACTGTGACTCGTACATTCGTGGGTTCAAATCCCACTAGCCACCCCATTATAAGTCAGGCCCCGCGATGAGCGGGGCTTATTACTATGTGCGACCTGAAGTTGCGAGAGTGGCGGAACTGGCAGACGCACTGGATTTAGGATCCAGCGGGCAACCGTAGGGGTTCGACTCCCCTCTCTCGCACCAATTCAATTTTTGTGAGGTAGAAAATGCAGGTAACTGTCGAGTCTTTGAGTAAAATCAAGAAGAAGATCAATTTTGAAATCCCCGCGGACCGAGTGGGGCTGGAAATAGATAAGGCCTATGAAGAGATCAGGAAAAAGGCCAACATCAAGGGATTCAGAAAAGGGAAGGCCCCCCGGGCCTATATCGAGAAGCACTATGGCGCCATGATGGAACAGGATGTGCTGAAGAATCTGTTCGGTGACACATATTTCAAGGCTCTCCACGATGAAAAGCTCTTTCCGGTCGAGCATCCGATAGTTGAAAGCGATGAGTTGAAAAAAGGCGAGCCGTACAAATACAGCGCAACGGTAGAGATATACCCTGAGGTCACTGTTCAGGATTATACAGGCTTTGAAGTGGTTAGAGAAGAGTTAGTCAAGGATGACGAAATTGTTGACCGGCGAATCAGGGAAATGCAGGAGAACATGGCACAGCTGAAACCGGCTGAGGAAGGTCGTCCCGCCATTCTCGGAGATTTTCTGACCATAGATTTCAAAGGTTATATCGACGGGGTCCAGTTTGATAACGGATCCGCCGAGGATTTCCAGCTGGAACTAGGTGCCGGCAGGTTTATCCCCGGTTTTGAGGACCAGATTGTCGGTCTGAAGAGCGGAGAGGAAAAAAATGTAACCGTGACCTTCCCGCTGGACTACGTCAATAAGGAGCTGGCTGGGAAAGAGGCGAGTTTTGACGTTACGGTTAAAGAAATAAAGATTAAAGAACTCCCGACCATTGACGATGAGTTTGCCAGGGAATTGGGTGAATTCGATACCCTGGCCCAAATGCGCGAGAGAATCGCGGAGGTGAATGAGAACCAGGAACGGGAAAGGATCGAGTCAGACCTCAGGGAGAGGATCGTCAAGGCCATCATAGACAGGAACCCTCTTGAAGTTCCCGGGGCGATGGTGGACAAACAGCTTCAGATCATGCTTGACGGCACCAAGAAACGGCTCTCCAGGGATAAACTCTCAATTGAAATGATCGGGCTCGATGATGAGAGTTACAAGACCCGATTCCGGGAGACCGCCGAGTCCCAGGTCAAAGGCGCCCTGCTGCTTGATGCGCTGGCGGAAAAGGAAGGGATTAAAGTCGAAGACGGCGAGGTTGATGAAAAGATCAGGGAGACCGCGGAGAAACGCAAACAGGAATATGACACGCTAAAGACGTTTTATGAGCAGAATGCGGACGCGAGGGAAAATCTCAGAGACCAGTTGAAAGAGAACAAGGTCTTTGCATTTCTGGTGGAAAAAGCTGTTATCAAAGAGGTCCCGCGTAATGAAATTGTTGCGAAACCTGAGAGCGATTGATTTCATCCGTTAACGAGATGAGAAAAAGTGCCGATGATAACCTTGAGAGGTGAGGGAGATAATATGCTTGTTCCCATCGTAGTTGAACAGACCGGAAGGGGAGAACGCTCCTACGACATTTACTCCCGGCTCCTTAAAGACAGGATTGTATTCCTGGGCGGGCCGATCGATGACCATATCTCCAACCTTATTGTCGCCCAGCTTCTATTTCTTGAGGCGGAAGACCCCGACAAGGATATCCACCTCTACATAAATTCCCCCGGTGGCGTGGTTACTTCCGGCATGGCCATTTATGATACCATGCAGTATATTAAGTGTCCCGTCTCTACCATCTGCATCGGCCAGGCGGCTTCCATGGCAGCCATCCTTCTGGCCGGAGGCGAGAAGGGAAAACGTTTCAGCCTCAAGCATGCACGAATTATGATCCATCAGCCTCTTGGCGGATTCCAGGGTCAGGCGACCGATATCCATATCCATGCCCAGGAGATCCTGCGAATGAAAAAGAGGCTGAATGAGATTCTTGCTGAACACTCCGGACAGACGCTGGAGAAGGTTGAGGCGGATACCGACA
This sequence comes from Geobacteraceae bacterium, assembly GCA_041495805.1. Taxonomy (GTDB): domain Bacteria; phylum Desulfobacterota; class Desulfuromonadia; order Geobacterales; family Geobacteraceae; genus JBGQDJ01. Next base: position 6,493 of record JBGQDJ010000078.1, on the reverse strand, counting down.
GGGATTATTTTATGTCTAGCGAAGATGCCAAGAACTATGGTATCATCGATTCCGCAGTTACCAGGAATATTGTAACCGGAGGCCCCAGGTGAGTCGAAGAGACGACAGAACCGACAACCTGATCTGTTCCTTTTGCGGGAAAAGTCAGGACGAAGTCAAGAAGCTGATTGCCGGTCCCACGGTTTACATATGCGACGAGTGCATCGAGCTTTGCAACGACATAATCGCAGAGGAAACCAAGCTTGAAGAAGCCATGGGACCCGACATCAAAAAATTGCCGAAACCGCATGAAATAAAGGATGTCCTCGACGAATACGTTATAGGCCAGGAGCGGGCCAAGAAGATCCTGGCGGTTGCGGTGTATAACCACTACAAGCGAATCGAGGCAATGGCAAAACCGGGCGATGTGGAGATGCAGAAGAGCAATATACTGCTCCTCGGCCCCACCGGCTCCGGAAAAACCCTCCTCGCCCAGACCCTGGCCAGGATCCTCAGGGTCCCCTTCGCCATGGCGGACGCCACAAACCTCACGGAAGCGGGCTATGTGGGTGAGGATGTGGAAAATATTATATTGAGCCTTCTTCAGGCATCCGATTATGATGTGGAAAGGGCGCAGAAGGGGATCATCTATATCGATGAGATAGACAAGATCGCCCGCAAATCCGATTCGCCATCAATAACAAGGGACGTATCCGGAGAAGGTGTCCAGCAGGCCCTGCTAAAGATTATAGAGGGAACCATCGCCAGCGTACCGCCTAAAGGTGGGCGCAAGCATCCCCAGCAGGAGTTCCTGAAGGTAGATACCACCAACATCCTTTTCATATGCGGAGGGGCCTTTGCCGGTCTCGACAACATCATCCAGCAGAGGATAGGGATAAAAACCCTCGGGTTCGGCGCAGATGTCAGGAGAAAAGTGGAGAAAAAAGCGGGAGAGCTCCTTTCGGAAGTGACCCCGGAAGATCTGCTCAAATTCGGCTTTATCCCCGAATTCGTCGGGCGACTCCCTGTGCTCGCCACCCTGGCCGAACTCAATGAAGAAGCGATGGTGCAGATTCTGAAGGAGCCGAAAAACGCATTGGTAAAACAGTACCAGAAGCTTTTCGAAATGGAGCACGTAAAACTGAAATTCACCGACGGCTCTCTGGTGGCTATTGCCAAAGAGGCCCTGAAGCGTAAAACCGGCGCCAGGGGACTCCGTTCCATACTGGAAAACGCCATGCTGGACATCATGTACGAAATCCCGACCAAAACAATGGTGAAGGAAGTCGTGATAAACGACGATGTAATTTATAATCGCGAGAAACCGATCATTGTTTACGAAAACGTGGCGGAGTCGGCGTGACAGGAACCCTTAGATGGCCATAAGCAAGTTTGATAACCGCAATAAAAGAGGGGATCTGACAAGATTCCCTCTTCTGCCTTTAAGGGACATTGTTATCTTTCCCTATATGGTGGTGCCTCTCTTTGTTGGGAGGGAAAAATCCATTCTGGCCCTGGAAGCGGCCATAAACAGCAATAAACTGATATTTCTCGCAACCCAGAAAGATGCCAAAACCGAGGAACCCAAAGAGAGGGAGATCGCAACCGCAGGAACGGTCTGCCAGATAATCCAGCTCCTGAAGCTCCCCGACGGCACTGTCAAGGTCCTTGTCGAAGGGAAAAAGCGGGGCAACATCATTTCCTATATCCCCGGGGCTGAGTATTTCCTGGTCGAAGCGCAAGTGATTAACGACGATGTTCTGGTCTCTCCCGAAATGGAAGCCCATATGCGTGGAGTGATCTCGACTTTTGAAAACTTCGCAAAATTGGCAAATAATATCCCCGCCGAGATAGTCGGCACCGTCACCGGAATTGACGAACCCTCCAGGCTGGCTGACACACTAATTGCTCACCTGAATCTCAAGACCGCCGATAAGCAGGAACTCCTGGCCATGGTCGAGCCTGCAAAAAGACTGGTGCGGCTGCTGGCGCTCATGGAAACGGAGATTGAAATCCTCCAGATCGAAAACAAGATCCGCTCGCGGGTGAAAAAGCAGATGGAGAAGACCCAGAAGGAATATTATCTGAATGAGCAGATGCGTGCCATTCAGAAAGAGCTGGGGAGCAAGGACGAATTCAAGCAGGAGTTACTTGAGCTTGAGGAAAAGGTAGAAAAAAAGAAACTCTCCGCGGAAGCAAAACAGAAGGCCCTTGCGGAACTCAAAAAACTGAAGATGATGTCTCCCATGTCCGCCGAAGCAGCCGTAGTCCGGAATTACGTGGATTGGATTGTTTCCCTCCCATGGGGTGAAACAACGGTGGAAAAGAACGATATCGTTGAGGCGGAAACCATTCTGAATGAAGACCACTTCGGCCTCGATAAGGTCAAGGAGCGTATTCTCGAATATCTTTCCGTAAATACACTGGTGAAGAAAATCAAGGGGCCGATAATCTGTCTCGTTGGGCCTCCCGGAGTTGGAAAAACCTCCCTGGCCCGTTCCATTGCCAGGGCAACCGGGAGAAAATTCGTCAAGATGTCCCTTGGAGGAGTGCGCGACGAGGCTGAGATCAGGGGACATCGCCGTACCTATGTGGGAGCGATGCCGGGCAAGATCATCCAGAACCTGAAAAAGGGTGGGAGCAATAATCCGGTCTTTCTCCTCGATGAGATCGACAAGCTCAACTCCGATTTTCGTGGGGATCCGGCTTCGGCCCTTCTGGAGGTTCTCGACCCTGAGCAGAACTCGGTCTTCAATGACCATTTCCTGGATATGGATTACGACCTGTCCCAGGTCATGTTCATTACAACCGCAAACACTCTTCATTCCATACCCAGGCCCCTCCTGGACAGGCTTGAAGTCATCAGGCTCGACGGCTACATGGAAAACGAAAAGCTCAATATCGCCCGGCAATATCTGATCAGAAAGCAGATTGACGCAAACGGTCTGGAGCAGAAGCACGTTTCCCTGACCGATATGGCGATACTGGAGATAATCCGTTATTTCACCCGTGAAGCAGGGGTTCGCAACCTGGAAAGATCGATTGCCACCATCTGCCGCAAGGTGGCCCACCGAATCGTAAAAGGGAGCAGAAGGAAATTCGCTATTCAGCCGCGCCATGTAAGGGAACATCTCGGCATAAGGAAATTCCGATTCGGCGAACCGGTAGAGAATGATACCGTTGGAGTGGTAACCGGACTGGCCTGGACTGAAGTCGGCGGTGAATTGCTGAATATTGAGGTTGCAGTTCTGCCGGGGAAAGGTAAGCTGACCATAACCGGGAAGCTTGGCGACGTCATGCAGGAGTCGGCCCAGGCGGCCATGTCCTATGTCCGCTCCAGGGCGCAGATCCTCGGCCTGGAACGCGACTTTTACCAGAATCTGGATATACACATCCATGTTCCTGAAGGTGCCACTCCTAAAGACGGCCCTTCAGCCGGGATCACAATGGCGACGGCCATCACCTCGGCGCTCACCGGTCGCAGCGTGCGCCGGGACATCGCCATGACCGGCGAGATCACCCTTCGCGGCAGGGTGCTCCCCATAGGTGGTCTCAAGGAAAAGATCATGGCCGCAAAGATCAGCCAGATTAAGACCGTCCTTATCCCCAGTGACAATGAGAAAGACCTTGCTGAAATCCCCGAGGAAGTGATCGCAGGAATCACCATCCATCCCGTCAAACATATGGATGAGGTGCTGTCCTTCGCCCTTCTGGAAGAACATGAACTCAACGGGCATCCCTTTGCCGCTTCGGTGCTGGAGCAAACTACCGAGGAGACCGTAACGGCGCATTGAACCGAGGACAAGTGACCTGAGACTTGAGACCAAGGATCGATTTTTTATAAAATTCGCTGAACGCTGTACGCTGGACTCTGACAATTTAAAATATCTTGACTCTGGAGGGTTACTCTGTTATAAAAAACCCTCTTTAAACGCCCGGTGATTGTCGGGGGAGTGCAAGAGCTGAATCAAAACAGAATATAAGTTTTTAGGGGTCGTAGTTAAGATGGTTATAACGCCGGCCTGTCACGCCGGAGGCCGCGGGTTCGAGCCCCGTCGACCCCGCCATTTTATAATGGGCGAATAGCTCAGCTGGGAGAGCGCCAGCCTTACAAGCTGGATGTCGGCGGTTCGATCCCGTCTTCGCCCACCAATTAAAACAAGGACTTAGGCTATATTGCTTAGGTCCTTTCTCTTTATGTGCACCCGCTTATGCACCCTTAAATAATTCATACCCGGTAGTGTCCCTCCCTAAAAGGTAGCACCTACAGAACACATTCCGTGAATGGTAGTGAACATCAACTATCCTTTGCGGCAACTTTCCGGGAGGGTGCATGGTAACGATTATGAAGAGGCAAGAGGTAGTTGCAGTAACCGGCTTGTGCTACACGAGTATCTACAACAAGGAGAAACGCGGGGAGTTCCCGGCACGTAGACAGCTCGGAACTAGAAGTGTGGGGTGGATACGTCATGAGGTTGAGGCGTGGGTTAATGGACTCCAGCAGGTTGCATGTCCTGTTGCTATCCCGATTGATGTACTGAGTACCATGGTAATCAGGTAGTGCTTAGCCCTTCCTTCAATGGGAGGGCTTGCTTTAGGACTAAATCGGTCCTATTTATCCGCATGCATCTTTGCCGGATCATCACGAGAATCGTTTCTAAGCCCTCCCAGTATGGCAAGCCTCACCGTTGTATTACCGGCAGGGCATTCAGCCCGTGACGGGTCATACTGGACAGCGGCAAGTCAGGCGCGGGTTATCCCTGAGGTTCCGAATACTGGAAATGTCCTGCTGATATATGCGGGTGTTCTGACTTGAGTACGCCCGTGGTTGCCCCCATGCCCCGCCTTGCGGGTATCCATCAGGTATGACCGTACTTGCCCCCGGTTATATCTATATCCATTTACTGGAGTTATCCCCGTCTGGTCTGATAGGACATGAACCAGCTTTGAACCGGCTTTGCACGCTGATATGCTTATCATTACGGTAACTTACTTAACATTGATCGTCTTCCAGGGGTTGTACTTATAGAGTAAGAGCGGCAATGCACGCTATGCTCTAACATCTGCGTTACTGGTATAAACAGCTACGCTGTGTACCTTGAAGTCATAGCTATACAACTAACTAACCGAACGATGCATGGTAATCTTGTTATAATACTCCAGATACATCAAGGGGCTTATGGTCAGGGTAGTGAAGCACAGTGCTACTTGAATAGTAACCAACATATCAAGCTACATGTTATCATTAACTCAATAACCATTATATAACCGGGTGGTAACCGGAGCGGGGGAGTACGAGGGGGATTGCTAGGGCCGTTACGTTGATATTGGTTATCATATTCATACGTGTATGTGGTTGTTTACTTAGTGTTTCTATGTATCTATACGTTTTTGTGCCTAATTCTTTCATCCCGCTTAAATAAAAATTACCTCGTTGAATTATTCCATTGACAAGCTCATTCCTGTCATGTATAAATGGTGTACGTTCATTCACCAGATATAAACAGCCGGTTAGACGGGAGTCAATCATGGAAGCAACAACAGCTAAGCATGCACATTATCTCAGGGTTTCTACTGACAAGCAGGGAATTGATGGTTATGGCATCGACGCACAAAGGGAAGCAATCCAGAATTATGTACCTTGCATCGAGTTCATAGAGGTTGAATCAGGTAAGCGCAAGGACAGGCCGGAACTCTTGAAAGCCCTGGACTACTGCAAGAAGAATAAGGCGGTTCTCGTAGTTGCTAAGCTTGATCGTCTCTCCCGTAACGTGCTGTTCGTGTCTACGTTACAGGAAGCAAAAGTAGAGTTCATCTGTGCTGACATGCCGGAAGCAAACATAATGACTATTCAAATACTGGCAGTGATGGCGCAACATGAGGCTACTGCTGTATCAGTAAGAACCAAAGCCGCACTTAAGGCGGCAAAGACGAGGGGTGTTATACTTGGTAAGTCCATGAGTACAGCCAAGGCAAACAAGGGACGTAATACACAAACACAGATTGCTAACCGTAACGCCTTGAAGGTACAGACAACCATTGACGGTCTGAAAGCATCGGGAATGAGTTTACACATGATTGCACATGAACTCAACACGCTAGGGGTAACAACTCCCCGGAAAGCACAATGGACGGCACAAGCGGTTAAGAACGCTATCGCAAGAACCGCACAACTGTAACTCAGGAATCACCACTAAAGCAGCCTTTCACCTTCCGGCACAACCAGACGATTAGCCAGATAGCAGGGCCGACAGCGGCAACGGGTTCTAGGGATGCCAGGACACCCACGACCATGAACGCCAGGACAGCGTACAAGGCGATAGTTCCTTTTGTGTCTTCCGTCATGCCGCGACACCGACGACAGCACAACTTTGCAACCACGCCGCGACTTCAGAACGTAGCCAGGCAACCCGGCCCGGTGAAAGTTGCCGACGCTTAGGGAACTTACCCGCCTTCTCCAAGGTGTAGATAGTTGTGTAACACATACCCGTGAACTCCACTACGTCCTTGCGTT
>JBGQDJ010000077.1:0-9312 GCA_041495805.1 Geobacteraceae bacterium | reverse complement strand
GTCTTAATATATATTGTCGGCATTCCTGCTGAAAACTTTAATCAGGCAAGAGGGGCTGACTCTAAAGTTTTCCATTTGGTTGTCGATATGAAATATAAAATATATCTTGGGAGGAACTCATGCCTGCGGACAGCCATATTTTGCTGCAAAGTGACACTAACGAACTGGAAATCGTCGAGTTCTGCATTGATGAAGGAACTCATCAGAATTACTTCGGGGTTAATGTCGCCAAGGTCAGGGAAATCATACGGCGACCGGAATTAACAACGGCTGTGTCCTCTCCTCCGGCGGTTGCGGGGATGATGTGTCTGCGTGACAAGGTTATCCCGGTTATCGATCTTGCTATGGTCCTGGCCAGGAATCCGGATAAGGTGGCAGATCGGATAGTGGTCCTTGAGTTTAATCAGGTGACGATAGGGGTGCTTGTAAACTCGGTTTCGCGGATTTACCGTCTGTCATGGGAGCGTGTTGAAAGGCCGAACAAGGTTTGCGAAAGTGCCTATATCACCAGCCTCGTCAAGATGGAAGACCGGATAATCCTTATACTCGATTTTGAACGGATCATCGCCGATCTTTCCGAATCCAGCGCGATGAAGACCGTCGAAAACCAGGTTCTCGAAGAATGCAGTGCAGCGGGGCGGCGGATTCTTGTTGCAGATGATTCCAGTTTTATCCGAAATTCCATCTGCAGCACTCTGGTGAAGGCAGGTTATATAGTCGATGAAGCGGTTGACGGAGAAGAAGCGTGGCTTTTGATCGAAAAGAAGCTGGCAGCAGGCGCCTTTGACATCGATGTTCTGATAACCGATATCGAGATGCCGAGGATGGATGGTTTGCATCTCACTTCACGGATCAGAAAGGATGGCCGTCTTGCCGGTCTGCCAATATACATCTTCAGCTCGCTTGCCAGCGACGATAATATAAGAAAGTGGCAGAGCATAGGCGCTAATGGGATTCTTACAAAACCTGATTTGCCGCGACTTGTCCAGATCATCGGAGAGGAATTGTCTAAACCGGCGGTTAAGCAGGCGGTTAATTTCTGAAACCCTAACCTGCAAACTGAAGATAAAAAAATCCCCGCTCGTTAATACGCAGCGGGGGTTTTTTTATTACCGTATCCATTGCGTTTGACGCTAGATTCCACGATTGTCAGTTTGGTAGTTTCTCTGGATTTACTCCAGAGTCTCATTTCAAAGGATTAGACCTAATCGTACTCTTTCATCTCGTCAAACTGCAGGTATTCATAAATCTCTTTTTTCTTCGGCTCGATTTTATCCTTGTAAACCGACAGATACTCGGCCGGTGTCGGTATCCTACCGTTGATAGCTGTAACTGCGCCAAGTTCGGCGGAGCCTAGGAAAACCTGTGCTCCGTCACCCATCCGGTTGTCGAAGTTTCGCGTCGATGTGGAGAAGACGCAGGAACCGTCAGGTACCCGTGCCTGATTACCCATGCACAGCGAGCATCCAGGGATTTCGATGCGAGCGCCGACAGCACTGAATATGGAGAAGAGCGATTCATCCTTTAGTTTCTGCTGGTCCATCATGGTTGGCGGGCATATCCAGGTGCGGACGGCCTGGTTGAACTTCTGGCCGCGCCAGACCTCTGCAGCAGCCCTGAAGTGGCCAATGTTGACCATGCATGAGCCAATGAAGACATCCTGGATAACTGTTCCCGCAACCTCCGAAAGAAGTTTTACATCGTCCGGATCGTTCGGACAGGCTAGGATGGGCTCCGTAATTTCTGACAGATCGATTTCGATGACTGCCGAATATTCTGCATTATGGTCCGCTTCAAATAGCTCCGGCTTTTCCAGCCAGACATTGACTGCGTCGATTCGATTCTGCAGGGTCCCGGCATCCTGATAGCCATCTTTGATCATTTTTCTCATGAGCGCCACATTGGAGCGAAGGTAAGTTGCCACGCTCTCCCTTGAGAGCTGAATACAGCCCGCTGCGGCACTCCTCTCAGCAGCAGCATCAGTCAATTCAAAGGCCTGTTCGACTGACAGGTCGGGGAGTCCTTCCATCTCCAGAATCCGGCCATTGAAAACATTCACTTTGTTCTTTTTCGGAACGGTCAGGTGACCTTGCTTGATCGCTTGTAAAGGTATGGCGTTTACAGCATCACGTAAGGTAATACCGGGATTCAGTTCCCCCTTGAATCGGACCAGGACTGATTCAGGCATGTCAAGGGGCATAAAACCCATGGCGCCGGCGAAGGCTACAAGGCCTGAACCTGACGGAAAAGAGATCCCTATCGGGAAGCGGGTATGGGAGTCACCACCAGTTCCGACGGTGTCCGGCATGAGAAACCGGTTCAACCACGAGTGGATAACCCCATCACCCGGCTTGAGTGAAACACCCCCCCTCTCCGTGATGAAATTCGGCAGGCTCTTGTGCATCTTTACATCGGCAGGTTTCGGATATGCCGCTGTATGGCAGAACGACTGCATGAACATGGGGGCAAGGAACTTCAGGCATGCGAGTTCCTTCAATTCATCTGCGGTCATCGGTCCGGTGGTGTCCTGTGAGCCAACAGTGGTCATCTTTGGTTCACAGGCTGTGCCGGGAAGGACGCCAGGCGTTCCGCATGCTTTCCCGACAATTTTTTGCGCAAGCGTATATCCCTGCCCTTCTCTTGGCACAGGATTGATTGTTGATGTGAAAATGTCTGTGGGAGGTAGACCCAATATTTTTCGAGCCCTATCGGTGAGTGCACGACCGATTATGAGCGGAATGCGTCCGCCTGAGCGGTATTCATCTACAAGGGTGTCCGGAGAAATTCTGAAACGTGTAATGACATCACCGTTCTCATTGGATATTTCTCCTTTTCCGGTATTAAGAATTATTATGTCTCCAGTATTCATCATCGTAACGTCTGCTTTGATCGGCAGCGCGCCGGAATCCTGGGCGGTGTTGAAGAAGATCGGCGCAATAACTCCACCGATAATGACGCCGCCACTCTTCTTGTTCGGCACGCAAGAGACCGCCTCGCCGATATGCCAAAGCACACTGTTACAGGCGCTCTTCCTGGAAGATCCGGTTCCCACCACATCACCGACAAATGCAACCCTGAAACTGTCGGCGCGGAAAGCGGCAATGGTCTCTAACCCGCCTGGAAAACGTGTCTTGCCCATGGCTAGCGCATGAAGAGGTATGTCGGGACGGCTCCAGGCGTCTCCGGCCGGAGAAAAGTCGTCGGTGTTGATCTCCCCGTCTACCTTGAAGACTTTCAGCCTAAAAGTTTCAGGAACCCCTGGTTTATTGGTGAACCATTCGGCATTCGCCCATGAGTGAAGTACATCCATGGCATGGGTGTTGGTTTTTGAAAGTTCCACAACTTCGTCGAAGCCGTTATAAACGAGGGTAATTCTTGAAAGCGCCAGCGCAGCTTCTTGTGCCAATTCTTCTTGTTTCAGCGCACAGATCAGCGGGGAAATATTATATCCGCCAAGCATGGTGCCGAGAATCTTTACCGCATCCTTTCGTGTTATGAGAGGGGACCTCGCAGATCCATCTATAATACGCGCCAGAAACGCAGCCTTCACTCCGGCTGCCGGGTCAACTCCGGGTGAGACCCTTTCCCTGAGGAGATGGAGAAGGAACTCCTCCTGCCCTGCTGGAGGGGTTCCAAGGAGCTTGCACATTTCTGATGTCTGCTCCGGATCAAGTGGTTTTGCCGGTATTCCGATAGATTGTCTTTCAGATTCATGTTTCAGATATGCTTGTATCATCAAGAAGTCCCCCTGCCGAATAGTACTTTCAATTCGTCGAAATGGTGAAGAGAAACGCTTTGTAAATGTATACTGTATACAATATTTACTCTGCATTGTCAATGATGTAAGTTGATTGCGTCCTAAAATATGCATAAAAAAAGCCGCCCTGCATCAGGACAGCCTTTGAATCAAGAATTACGGATTTAAATTGTTTGCTCATAATTCCAGCGAGTTGGAAAGCAGGCTGTTTCTCTCTATTTTTTCACTTTAAGAAATATCTCTTCTGCAAAATGAGTAATTTCCTCCTGGCTTCCCATGTCCATATTTTTGAGGATCGCCCTCCCCTTCGCCATCTCATCTTCACCTATTATAAGGGTGAAGTGAGCATTGAACTTGTCGGAACGGCGCATCTGGCTTTTCAAGCTTTTCCCTTCATAATCCATCTCTACCGTTACACCCAAACGCTGAAGGGCGCACATGAGCCGGAAGGCCTGATTCCGGGCGGGCTCACCCAATGCTGCAATAAATAAATCGGGACGTTTTTTGAATTCCTTTTCCGTCAGAAGAAGGGCCACCCGTTCGACTCCCATCGCAAACCCGATTCCGGGAAGCTGAGGTCCTCCCAGGTCATATATGAGACCGTCGTAACGACCGCCTGCAGCCACGGCGCTCTGTGCTCCCAGAAGGCCGGTCACCAGTTCAAATGTTGTGCGAGTGTAATAATCGAGCCCGCGCACCATGCGAGGATTGATATTGTATGAAGTACCGGCTTCTTCCAGGTAGTGAAGGGTAGATGCAAAATGGTCGGCACATGCACTGTCGAGATGATCCAGCACCGACGGCGCACTCTCAGTTGCGGCTTTGCAGCCTGATGATTTGCAGTCGAGGGCACGCAGCGGGTTGGCATCGATCCTGCGCCTGCAGTCGTCACACAGTTCATCCAGTTTTGAGAGGAGAAAATCCTTGAGCATCATTCGGTAGGCTGGCCGACACTCCGGACAGCCAAGTGAATTAATCTCAAGCCTTGGTTCAGTTAGTCCCAATTCAGCAAAAAAATGGCAAAGCATGGTAAGGACCTGGGCATCAATCACCGGGCTCATAACACCGGTCACTTCAGCGCCTATCTGGTGGAACTGCCGGTATCGCCCTTTTTGCGGTCGTTCGTATCGGAACATCGGCCCCATATAGTATAATTTGGCAACCTGGTCAGCGCTATAAAGCTTATGTTCGATAAACGCGCGCATTACTCCGGCAGTCCCCTCCGGTCGCATAGTAACCATGTTTTCACCTTTGTCGACAAAGGTGTACATCTCCTTTTCCACTATATCAGTCGCGTCACCGATCGATCGAGAAAACAGTTCTGTTTTTTCCAGGATAGGCACCCTAATTTCTGAAAATCCGTAAAACTCGAAAACCTTGCGGGCAACCGCTTCAATCTGCTGCCATTTTTCAACCTCACCAGGAAGGATATCATTAAAGCCCTTAACACCGCTTATAGCCACAACGAAATCTCCTTATATAAATGCTTTTTGCTGAGTATCTTAAGTATATTAAACGCATTACAGCATGAGACAACCGCAGCTTGTTTACCGATACATGGAATACCACATTCTTCCCACTTACCTTGCCCTGATACATCGCCTGGTCTGCCAGTTCCAAAAGTTCCATCTTTGATATGGAATCATCGGGAAAACAGGCATACCCCAAACACGCGGTCATTTTAATATTATATCCTTCTTCAGCAAGGAAATTGTGGCTTTCGATAGATATGCGGATACGTTCCGCCACGCAGGCAGCTCCTGCCATTCCTGTTTCAATAAGGATTATGGTAAACTCATCCCCGCCATAGCGAAATACAAAATCGACTTCGCGTGTCAATTTTTTTAAAAGTATCCCCATTTCTTTCAACACCTTGCTGCCGATTAAATGACCATGGGTGTCATTGACCTTTTTGAAAAGGTCCAGGTCCAGGAAAATTAATGATAAATTGGAACCGTAACGCTCTGTTCTCTTGATTTCATGTTCGAGAGCTATATCTAGATAACGGTAATTGAATAGTCCTGTAAGCTCATCGATATTGGCAAGATTGCGAGCCATGGCAAAACGGGCTGCATTGTCAAAAGCAAGTGAAGATTGCTCCAGCAAAAAATGGAGGTTTTTTAAATTTATATCTGTACGGAACTCGAGACCCGGCTCGTTGAAAAGTATAATAATTCCTTGGAGCTGGGTTTTCGAACGAATGTACAGAAGCATTACTTCATTGAGATCACTAAGGCCCTGATCTTTTAATTTTTGATCATCTATCCGGACAATTTCACTCTCGGATTTATTGAAATTATTATTTAAGTAAGGAGAAAGAAGCTCTCCCATTTTTTCGCTGCTGACATGGTCGAGCTGCTTCAACTCTTTTAGAATAAGCCTGTCACCATCCAGAAAATACCCTGCCCCCCTGCCGACATCGACTTCCTTGGCAAGAGAATCGATAACCAGCTTGTAGAGCCTTTCAAGCTCAAGACAGTTAGCTATTGTCTGACTTATCTGGAAAAGGTTGACCAGTCGTTTCAATTCGAGGTTCTCATCCAGAAGCCGCCGCTGTTCTATACAGAGGGCCACAGTATGTTTAAACTCGTCATGGTTGATCGGTTTGACCAGGTAATCCCTCGCACCATTTTTTAGCGCGAAGATTGCAGTTTCCACATTTGCATGACCGGTCACAAGGATCACTTCTATGGCCGGGTCAAGCTGCTTGACCCGGGAAAGAAGGTCAAGACCGCTTAAACCTTTCATCACAAGGTCGGTCACGACTACATGATATTCATATTTATGCAGCATTTCCAGGGCTTCGGCGCCTGATGACGCAACATCCACTTCGTACCCGTCTTCCTGAAGTAGATCCCGAAAAGTCTCCCTGAAAAAGCTGTCATCTTCTACAACAAGAACCCGTTCCATGGGGCGGATCTCCTGGCTCAAATCATTTCTCTCAAATAAATCGACAAAATCAGCCGAACTTTATTAATTATCAGATAACACTGAGTTATGTCAATGAAAATGCCCTGTTGTAGATATGGTGACTGTGTCATCTTGTCTGCCTCCGGATATGAGATGTACCGTTCCGTCGAGGTCGGTTCTATAGAGCCTTATCCCCAGGGTGTTCAGCCTGTCGAGAGTATCATTGGACGGGAGATGAAAGCTGTTGTCATACCCTGCCGATACAACAGCGATTTTAGGCGAGGCCGCTTTGAGAAACTCCATTGACGATGAATGCCTGCTGCCGTGGTGGGGTAGTTTCAGAACGGTGCATCGCAATAGTTCCGGATTCCTCGCAAGACGGCCTTCGATTTCATTACCGATGTCTCCGGTAAAAAGCACGCTGAACTTACCCGACTCTATACGGAACACCATGGATTCGTCATTGGTTTTGCGATAATCAGAAGACTCTGCCTGTAATGTATCAGCAAAGGGCGCCAATGGCTCTATCCTTATCCCACCGATCTCGATCGGTGGGGACGCGGAATTTATTTTGCGTACAGGAATCTTTCGCCGATTAATAATATCCATCAACTCCCTGTATTCCTTGATATCCGGATAACTCCCCCCCTCCCAGAACTCGCCGACTGTAAAATTCGCCGCCACATAGTTCAAGCCCCGTATATGGTCCGGGTGGGGGTGAGTAAGGACCATATAATCAAGCGAATCAATACCCATTTTCCAAAGAGCGGGTGCAAGAAGCTTCTCCCCGATATCCCATGAGGTTTCACCTGGGCTGCCTCCACCATCGATCAACATCCTTTTTCCATCAGGGAAATTAACAAGTATCGACTCTCCCTGGCCGACACTGAAAAAGGTCAAAGCAAGTTTCCCCTTGTCTGGTGATGCCTGCATGAATATTGATCCCACAAAAGCGAGCGCAAGTGCAAAACAGCAGCTGAGCCTGATTCTTCCGGGATTGATAAAGGTAACGGCAGCCATAAATATGTAAAAAATGGCTAGCTCGGTTTGTGACGGACTGAATACGGGTAATATCGGCAACTTTGCCAGAAACATGATAATGGAATTAGAAATATTTACAAGAAAAGATGCTGCCAGAAGCAAAAGCTTGGCAATATAGGGAGAAAGAAAGACAAATGGCAGCGCAGAAAACCCAATGACTACAGCGCCGTAACCCAGAAGGGGGACGATAAGAAAATTGCTTATGAGACCTGTAGCCGTTGTTCTATGGAAGAAATAAGCGACAGGAATAATGGTTGCTCCAATTGCGGCCACAGAAGCGAAAAAGAAGAGGAGCAGCTTGCGCGGTATATTCCCCTGAACTCTCTCAAATGGAGCGACCATAATGGGTGTGAGCACCAATATCCCCCAGATGGCCACGAAAGAGAGCTGGAATGAAAGATCAAAGAGCGCTGTAGGGGAAGATGCAAGAATAATGATTGCCGCCAGCATCAGGGAATCGATCGGATCGACCTCACGTTCAACAAGCATTGCCAGGATATACACACCTATCATGATAACTGACCTGACAGTGGCAGGAGCCGCCCCTGAGAGGAATAGATAGAAAATCAGAACCGGAAGCGTCAATACCAGGCTCAGTCGGCGCATATTAAGATGAAGCAAAAGCAATTCCGAACTTCTTGCCGCAAGGATAATAATCTGGAAAATAAAAACTGCAATGATTCCCACGTGGAAACCAGATATCGAAAGAATATGATTGACACCGGACCTTGTGTAGGCATCTTTCAGTACCTTCGGAACGGCTCCCATATCCCCCAGCAGAAGAGCCCTCAATATTGCGCCTTCAGAACTGGGAATATTAATTCTGATAAATTCCCCGAGATGCATGGCGATCAAATCTACCCGCCGCTGAATGGGATATTCACCACTATCGCCAATATTTATGACCTCATCGCTTTTCTTCACAAATGAAGAAGCGAATATATTTTTGAAAGCCATATATTTTTCTACATCAAACTCGCCAGGTATACCATAATTCCTTGGTGCTCTTATCCTTGATTCGAAACGGACTCTGTCGCCTGTTACGAAATCAATTCGTCCCTCTTTTATGGAAAGGGAGAGTCTTCCTTTAACTGCCATATATTTATTATTATTAATCAATTTTTCCGCTCGAAGAATGACTCGCCAGCCATTTTGAGTGGATTCAGGGCGGTTGTCAATTGTACCTTCGATGATGACAGGTTCTTCAGAACAATGCCGGGCAATATCTGTCAGAGGATGGTCGGGGAGAAGAAACGGTTTCAGCGAAAGATTTGCCGTACAGAATAATAGCAGTGAGATTGTTAGGAGGAAGGGTGCACGACCCTTGATGAAACCCGTGCAAAGGGTCAAAAGAAACAAAATAAGAATAATGAAGGACGGCACAAATCGGTAGGTCATCAAACCAGTGGTGAGACCTGCAATCATCGAAAAAAGGGGGAGTAAAAAAGGCCTCTCCATTAACAGAATCCCATTACTTTCTCCGAAAATCAGCATGTGCGGGAAATCAATAGAGATGCTGATCTGCAAATAAAATAGGAAAGTGCGTCAATACAGTTTTACAGTAAACGACTAAGGCAAGTATGTAAATTCATGACGGCTTTTTT
>JBGQDJ010000076.1:0-9324 GCA_041495805.1 Geobacteraceae bacterium | reverse complement strand
AACCCTCATGGAATCAGAGCTGTTCGGGCATGAAAAGGGCTCTTTCACCGGCGCGGGGAACCGTGAAATAGGACTGTTCGAATCAGCCGACAAGGGGACCATATTTCTCGACGAGATCGGCGAGATGAGTGTAGCCATGCAGGCCAAGCTCCTGAGAGCGATCCAGGAGAAGGAGATTCGCCGGGTCGGCGGGAAGGCCAACATCCCTATCGACGTTCGCCTGATATCAGCAACCAACCGGGACCTTGAGGTGGAAATCAGGAAAGGGAACTTCAGGGACGACCTCTATTACAGGCTTAATGTCATACGTCTCAATCTCCCTCCTCTCAGGGAGAGGGGTAACGACATCGCCACCCTGGCCGATTTTTTTGTAAAGAAATACAGCCAGACGACCGGAATTCAGTTGAAAGGGATATCGAAACCTGCCTTGAAAATGCTGATGAATTACAGCTGGCCGGGCAATGTGCGCCAACTGGAATCACTCATTGAGCGCGGGGTTCTGATGGCTGAAGGTGATTCTATCCAGCCTGAAGACCTCCCGGCAGAGGTCCATGAATGAATTCCCAATAGCGGAAATCTCTCATTCGATCTGCCACCGGAGGGGATTTCCATCGAAGGGCTGGAGAGGGAGATAATCATCAAGGCCATGGACCGGACAGGCTGGGTCATAGCAAAGGCCGCCCCCCTGCTCGGTATGAGCTATAAAACACTGCAATACCGACTGGAAAAATTCGCCATAGAAAAGCCGTAACCAGTTGATCAATCAGCGGACAGGGTACAGTTAAGCTTGGTTTAACAGGATCGTACTGTCCACTGAAAAACCTATAGGAGTCTTCATGGATTTCACCAAATTTCTGCACCGATTTACCGTAATACCATCACTGCATGAGGAACTGGCTGCGCTGCATAGGATCGCATACAATCTCTGGTGGTGCTGGGAGCCGGAAGCCATAGCCCTTTTCAAGAGGATCGATCTGGAGTTGTGGAGGGAGACCCGCCACAACCCGGTGGAGATGCTTGGCATTCTCCAGCAGGCTACCCTCGATGGGCTCAGGGCGGATGAAGGATTTATGTCCCATATGGCCCAGGTGGATGAAAAGCTCAGGGAGTACCTGTCGAGCAAGACCTGGTATGAAAGGACTTCCAAGGGGAAAAAGGGGATGAGAGTCGCCTATTTTTCCATGGAATTCGGCCTGCATGAATCGTTACCGGTATATTCCGGGGGGCTTGGCGTCCTTGCCGGCGACCACCTCAAATCCGCCAGCGACCTGGGAATACCGCTGGTGGGAGTCGGTCTCCTCTATCGCCAGGGATATTTCCGGCAGTACCTGAACATCGAGGGTTGGCAGCAGGAATTTAACCCTGAAAACGATTTTTACAACCTGCCGCTACGCCTGGTCAGGGACAATGCCGGAACACCGCTCACATTCGAGCTCGACCTGACCGGGCGTTCGATAAAGGTCCATATCTGGCAGGTGCAGGTGGGACGCGTACCCCTATATCTCCTGGACACAAATCTGGAAGAGAACCTGCCCGAAGACCGGGAAATAACCACCCGTCTGTACGGTGGAGATCAAGACATGCGCATCAGGCAGGAGATCCTGCTTGGGATCGGCGGAATACGCGCCCTGAGGCTTCTGGGAGTGGAACCAAATGTCTGCCACATGAACGAGGGGCATGCCGCCTTTCTTGGCCTGGAACGGATAAGGCTCCTTATGGAAGAAAGGAAACTGAGATTCAACGAGGCCCTGGAGGCGGTGCAGGCGGGAACTGTATTCACCACACACACCCCGGTGGAGGCAGGCATCGATCATTTCCCGTCCGACCTCCTCGAGAAATACCTGGGGCGCTATTACCGCTCCCTCGGGCTCACCCGGGAGGAATTTCTCGGGATCGGCCGACAGAACCCGAAAAACCCGCACGAGACCTTCTGTATGGCGGTACTTGCACTCAAGCTGGCGAGCCACTCCAATGGAGTTAGTCAGCTGCACGGGGAAGTCTCGCGCAAGATGTGGAAAAACATCTGGCCGGAACTCCCTGAAGAGCACCAGCCCCTGACCTCGATAACCAACGGGGTGCATATCAGAAGCTGGCTATCAAGGGATATGGCGGGACTTCTCATCCGCTACCTGGGGCCGCGCTGGCTGGAGGATTCCACCGATGCGGGGTTGTGGCGGCGAGTCGGGCGCATCCCCGATTCGGAACTCTGGCGCACCCATAAAAGGGGACGGGAGCAGCTGGTGGACTTTGCCCGCAGACGCCTGAAGGAGCAGCTCAGGCAGGTGGGGGTGACAGCAAAGGAAACCGCAGTCGCCGACGAGGTGCTTGATCCGGATATACTGACAATCGGTTTTGCCCGACGCTTTGCCACGTACAAGCGCGGCACCCTGCTGTTGCGCGATACTGATAGACTGGCCAAAATCCTCAATGATCAGGAACGGCCGGTTCAGATCATCTTTGCCGGAAAGGCGCATCCCGCGGATCACCATGGCAAGGAACTGATCCGCGAGATCGTTCAGCATTCCAATCAGGAGCGATTCCGGCACAGAATTGTTTTCCTGGAAGACTATGACATGGGAGTGGCCCGCCATCTGGTGCAGGGAGTCGACGTATGGCTCAATACACCGCGCCGCCCCATGGAAGCCAGCGGTACGAGCGGAATGAAAGTGGCATTCAATGGCGGGCTCAATATGAGCGTGCTGGACGGCTGGTGGTGTGAAGGGTACAAGGGGAATAACGGCTGGGCCATCGGCAAGGGAGAAGTCTATAACGATATGGAATACCAGAACGAGGTGGAGGGGAGGGCCATTTACGATCTGCTGGAAAAAGAGATCGTACCGCTCTTTTACGATCGGGACGGCGACGGTATCCCGCGCGGCTGGATTGCCTGCATGAAGGCCTCAATGCAGACCCTCTGTCCGGTTTTCAGCACGGACCGGATGGTCCAGGAATACACGGAAGTCAGCTACATCCCCTCCTATGACAGGTGGCATAAGCTGGATAAAAACAATTCCGCACTTGCGGCAAACCTGGCCTCCTGGAAGGAGAATATGCGCAGAGACTGGCATCAGGTGCGAATTGAATCGATCGAGGCCGACTGCAGCGAAGAAGTTACCGTCGGTTCTCATGTCCCTGTCAGGGCGATGGTTTCCATCGGCAACATCAACCCCAGTGAGATTGCGATTGACGTCTATTTCGGTGTGCTGGATTCCCGCGGCTCAATAGTCGGCGGTGAACTGGTATCCCTCGACTCCATTAAGGAAGTTTCTCCCGGACTTTACCGGTTCAGCGGCGAAATTGAGTGCAGGTTCTGCGGCAGGCAGGGCTTTATGCTGCGGGCCATGCCGAATCATCCGGAACTCGGCGCGGTCTACGAACCGGGTCTTCTGCTCTGGGGGTAAGAGAATGCGAATTAAGGGAAGATAAACTTTTTTGTTGAAAAATTAAGTTTGAACCGTTATTTTTGATGGCGATATTATTCGTATCTAATTAGTTTGAGTCCGGAAAAGGTTCTTATGTACCGTTTCATTCTCTTATTGCTTCTGACCGGCCTTTTGAGCGCGTGCACCTCCATGGTTTCGCGCAGCAAACTGCCATATCCCATCGCCTCCGAAGGTGAAAACGAGGAGGTGAAGGTCGTCACCATTCCGTTGCCGGTAATCGCTTCCACTCCCAATGAAGGGATTACCTTCGGCGTCCTTACGGCTTTTCTCGTCCACAATGACAAGGATGAGGTGACTACCCTGGCGGCGCCGCAGGTGAACTACAACCAGAACTTCGGCACCACCGCCTCGCTTTACAGCGCCTTCTACCCTAAGCCTACCCTCAGTTGGGAAGTAAATCTCTCCCAATCGACCAAGGTAAACTACGATTACGAAATCAGAAGCAGGGACAGGACATTCATGGACGGAAAGCTGGAGTGGAACGGCTTTCTCTATGCTTATGCAGACGGTTCAGCGCGTTTTTTCGGTTTCAGTGCGCGAACACCCCAGCAGCAGGAAACCAATTACAGCGACCAGGAGATAGGCATCACACTCTCCGCAGGTTATGAAATCGCCGACCACCTTCAGATTGTGCTCGGCGAACGTTACCGAGACGTGGAAATCCACAAGGGGGAGGTAACCAGGGTTCCCTTCATTCGTGACATCAATTTCGGGTCGGTGGTTCCCGGCATCAACGGCTTTGTCACCCATGCCCAGAAGATATCGCTCATCTACAGCACCATGGACTCAAGAGACATGCCGACAACCGGCTTTTACGCCAAGGCCAGCATAGAAAACAGTGCCAGGATTTTAGGCAGCAGCGCAGACTATCGCCACTATGATGCGGAGGTCAAGGGCTATTTCCCTCTTGAGGAAGCGCGCTTTATCACGGTTGCCCGTCTCGCCTACAGTCAGACCCTGGGGAACAGTGTCCCTTTCCTCGAGCAGAGCATTCTCGGAGGGGAAAACACCCTACGCGGATACGGCCGCAACCGGTTTATCGACAACAGCTATTTTCTGCTGAATCTCGAAGAACGGATCAGGCTGTTCCGCTGGACCCTGTTCAACGTCAACACCGACTGGGAACTGACCCCATTCATCGACTTCGGTTCGGTCATGAAATCACTTGACACTGCGCAATCCAGAGATTTCGAATTCAATCCGGGCATCGGCTTCAGGGCGGTGGTCCGCCCCAATATCGTCGGCAGGGTGGATGTGGGGATTGGAAAGGATGGCCCTTCGGTGTTCGTGGGACTGGGGTATCCGTTTTGATGGTTATTTCAGCCGGCTCCCTTGGCGGCTCCCACGCCTCGCCAGTTCCACATCGATTGCGTTGAGAACCTCGAATTTGGCCAACGACCAGAGAGGCGCTACCAGATCACGACCGCCATCGCCGGTGAGGCGCTGGATCGAGATTCCGGGTTCGAGCAACTCCAGAATATCGCAGACAAGCCCCACGTAGTCGTCCCGCTCCATAACCCGGACCTCGCCCCGTCCGTACATCTCCGCCAGCTTTGTACCCCGCATGACATGTAGAAGGTGAAGCTTCACCCCGTCAATCTTCATTTCATTAAGAATCCCTGCCGTGGCAAGCATCTCCTCCCGGGACTCTCCCGGAAGTCCCAGTATGACATGGGCGCAGACCCTGATCCCGCGTTCCCTGCACCGCTCAACCGCCGTTGCAAACGTGGCGAAATCGTGGCCCCTGTTGATAGAACGCAGAGTCCGGTCGTGTGGGGACTGGAGCCCCAGTTCCAGCCGGAACCAGGTCCGTTGGGAATATTTGGCAAGGAGGTCGAGAGTCGCGGGGGGGAGGCAGTCGGGGCGGGTGCCGACGATGAGGCCGACTATGTCATTCACCGTAAGGGCCTCGTCATAGACGGCGCGAAGCTGCTCAACCGGCGCATGGGTATTGGAGTAAGGCTGGAAATAGGCGATGAATTTACTTGCCTTGTATTTCCGGACCATTACCTCCTTCCCCTCCTCCAGTTGCGCTGCTACCGATAGAGCCCGAACGATACCGAACGCCCCGGACCCTTCTCCACCGCAGTAGATGCATCCGCCGGTCCCGACAGTCCCGTCCCTGTTCGGACAGGTAAAACCCGCATCCACGGATATCCGGTGCACGCGGCAGCCGAAGAGTGCCTTCAGCTCTTCGGAAAAGGCGTTATAGCGCTTCTTGCTCATGCTCACATCCCAATCCGGACCAACCGGAAGCAAATATTTCCAGCAACAATTCGAGGTGGCCACGGTTTTTAGTTTGCGACTTATTATGTCGCACCCATCGGATATCCTTATCGCAAGGAAAAGGAGGTCCCCATGGAACCTATGGTTATATTCAGTGTCGGGCTGGTGGTTTTCTGCGGCTACATTGCATTGATGGATGCAGCCCGCGACTGGCGGCGCAACAGGGTGAATGCAAAACATACCGGCGATCTGAAAAGCAGGGCCCGTTCAAGCAGGCGGCGCGTTACTTTTTCAGCCGCGCGTCGAGAAGGTGGCGTGGATGCACGTTGGCCAGGGCCGTTAACAGGCTCCGTTTGACGAACGGGATCTCCCGCTCCAGGTCGGAGAGGAGACTCTTCATCCGTTTCCTCTTCTGATCGGCAACCCCGCAGGCAGGGCAACAGCAGCAGACCACCGGAAAGCCGTTGGTGCGGGAAAACGGGATAATGTCCCTTTCTTCCACGTATACCAGCGGGCGGATCACTGTAGTCACCCCGTTGTCGGCCAGCATGCGGGGCGCCATGGCCTTGAGCGATCCGACGAAAAACTGGTTAAGAAGCAGGGTCTCGATAAAATCGTCCATATGGTGGCCAAGGGCCAGCTTGTTGCATCCGTGCTGTTGCGCCAGGGTGTAGAGAACACCTCGCTTCAGCCTTGCGCAGATGGAGCAGTAGGATGAACCGGGACGGCGCTTCTCCTTGATCACTTCGTAGTGCGTTGTCTTCTCCATATGATGGTCAAATCCGTGTTCCCTGAGGTGTCCCTCGATGATGTCAGTGCGGTAGCCGGGATAACCGGAGTCGATATTAACGGCCAGCAGTTCGTATTTGACAGGCGCCCGACGTCGCAGCGCCTCCAGTAGATGAAGCAGGGTGTAAGAATCCTTCCCTCCCGACACGGCGACCGCGATCCGGTCCCCGTCCTCAATAAGGCCGAAATCGGCGATTGCCCGGCCCACATTGTGTTTGATTTTTTTATAAAGGCGGTCCTCGATCAATTCGAACTTGCTGCTCACATCTTCTCCCGCACACTCTTTACTTTATCTTCCATTGTCTGATCCCGGTCAGTCCGGGTTCCCAGTTTGATAGTGGTGGTGATGCGTGGCGCGCCCATTTCATGGACAACCTCATGACAGCGCTTCACCGCCGCAAACACCGCATCCCACTCCCCCTCGATATCCGTCCCGTATGAATGCAATGCGGTCTTCAGACCTGCATCGATCAGCACCTTTTCACATGCCGCAATGTACGGTGAGAGTGAGACCCCGACCCCGATCGGAACGATGCACAGATCCACGAGTACTTTCATATTCACGTATCTCCTTTCGAGCTATATCTCGCACGCTCTTGAAGGCTTTAGAGCCCCATGTTTTACTCAATTTCAAACGCGTTCCTTTCCCGGTAACGGCGCTGAAGCAATACGTCTCAGATACAATTGCTCAACCTTGGTTCTCGCCCAGGGAGTTCTCCGTAGAAATTGCAGGCTGGAGTTGATGCTGGGGGAATTATGAAAACACCTGATATCTATGAGTCGTCCCAGTGCTTCCCAGCCGTAATGTTCCAGCAAACAGGTAAGAATGGTTTCCAGGGTGATGCCGTGAAGAGGATCCTTTGCTTTGTGGTCAATCATTTTTTGGTCTCTTTGTACAGAGTGGCTGGAGAGTGATGAACAGCGGCGGGGTCAAATCTGCGAGGTATGTCATCGGCACTCGACAATATTCCAGGTTTCTGTTCTGAAGTCATACATTACCTTAGCCTTATGCTCCCGCAGTTGGCGCATGACCTGTTCGATCCTGTTTTCCAGGGTGGATTCTTCATCCGCCCATTCCCGGGTGACAAACTCCGACAGCATGTTCCGCAGTGTATCCGGGTTTATCCTGTCGAGAGGTATTTCTATCCCTCCTCTTCCGGCTGCTTTCCCTGTTCGTCGTCTGTTTCTATCCTTATGATCTCTTCAACCATTTACCGCAGCATCTCCGTTTTCAGATTTTCGTCAATAAGACGTTTCCATGCCTTCCCGTATCCACGGTTCTTTAGATAAAATCCGCTCCAATTCCGCAAGGAACCCTTCTTCATCCTCGAACAGCAACCCCTTCAATCCCCTGGACCTTGCCCGCTCCACATTGGCGGGCATGTCATCCACAAAGAGCGCCGCTCCCGCTTCAATGCCGAGGAGGGCAACAACATCGGCAAAGATTGCAGGGTCCCGCTTTCCCTTCCCCAGGCGGTAGCTGTTAAAGACATGGTCGAACTCCCGGTAGAAATCATCCCGTTCGTCGAGCCGCTCCAGCCAGTCGGTCTGATCGCTCAGCATGACGGTGACGATCCCCATTCGGCGCAGCCGCCGAACTGCTTCCAGCATCCGCGGACGAACGGCAAAGCTGGTGAGTATCTCGGCGGTGAGCTCCCCGTCGGTCCCGGCAAGGCCGGCCCGCTGGCGCATCATTTCCCAGAACCCGGTTTCGCTCCCATGCCCCGTTATATAACCCGAGTCATAGATGGCATCCATCCCGATACGGACCAGATCCCCGGGGTCGAGCCCCTGGCACCGGGCTACGGCATGGAGGCCATCCCGGAATCCCTCCGTCGCGATCACCCCGCCGAAATCGAAGAGGACAGCCCGGATCTCCTGTCCGGGAACTTTCCCCGTCAGTTTGGTGCGGTTAATGGTCTGCCACTGCATGGTGTCGCGCCACCCCTCAACTCTGTTAAGTGGAGTGACGATCTTTAACTGGTCAAAGTGGAGCTCGCTGCGGTCGAGGGATGTCCGTGCCGCGAGGGCTTCCTTTTCCTCGATCGGCAGGTCGGCATAGAGGAGGCTCAGGTGTGGCGCAAATTCATAGGGTTCAAGATCGCCGCACTCTTGTTTCACCCGTTCATGGATGCGCCGCAGAAGCGGATGCTCTTCGAACTCGATGAAGAGGGCCTTGAAATATTCAGGCGTGCAACCGATTCCCCGCACGGACAGGGTAATGGGGGGGCCTCCGGCCACGGCGGCCTCCATGGCACTTTCCAGGAGAGCAGTATCGGAAAACATTCCTGAATAGAGTGTCACATGGGGCTCAAATGGGGGAAGATCCAAACCTGCGCATCTCTCCCTGATCAAGCCGTCCAGGTAAGTGAAATCCTCCAGAGCCGGTGTAAGGAAGACGGAGCAACGCCTGGCTTCGTTATTTTTGGGGACATTGTCTGACATATTTTCTTCTTCCTTCTCGGCTATTTTCCTTGCCACAAATGAACCGTCGTCGCCATCATGGAAATAAATCGTCCCCTTATTGCATCCCTCTATTTATTCGGTAAAGCGGCCCGGCCAAATCCAGATGCGTCAGGAAAATCCTCAGATCAAATTCCAGTTGATGGTAGGCCGGCTCCATGTATTCGCAGAGCTGATAAAAAGCCTTGTTATGATCCTTCTCTTTAAAGTGTGCCAGTTCGTGAACGACAATCATCCGCAGAAATTCAAGGGGAGCATGCCTGAATAAGGATGCAATTCTGATCTCATTTTTTGCCTTGAGTTTTGCCCCCTGCACTCTTGAGACATAGGTATGTGTGCCGAGGGCGTGCTGTATCACATTGAGTCTGCCATCATAAACCGCCTTGCTGAGCGGCTGTGATTT
>JBGQDJ010000075.1:0-9325 GCA_041495805.1 Geobacteraceae bacterium | reverse complement strand
CTTGACAAACGGACACCAAATGAGGCTTATTTGCAGGGACTTGAAAAACTGAAATCGGCCGCCTGAAGCCGGCAACCACAACAACAATGGGACATTGCTTATTTACCCTTCAGGCTGTCTCACGAACCCCGGCCACCTCACTACATCATCCTTGAAACCAAACCAGAAGGTCGTGTCCGTCGCTTCGATGCGACCCTCCTGGGGCACCGCGGCGACGATCTGCCACCCCATGGCGCGCGCCGCCGATAACGCCTGCTCGAACGCCTGTGGAGCAGGCATGTTCAGGAGGAGAGTCTGTATATCCGGATAGGCAGAGCGCTGCTTGATGGCAACCTCCGGACCGCCGTAAACGGCGGGATTGGGGGCGTCTTTGCGCAGCGGCAGGATCGCCACGAACTGGGGAGGCTGGACGATATCGGTGGTGATGTCGTGGATCGGCGGGACCTTGGCGGCTTGCATCCGCATGCGGAGCGGCATGGCAAACACCGCGCACCCGACGATAATTCCGGCAACTCCATAAACTACAAAGCTCAGGCATCCCTTTTTCCCTGCGATAGCGCTCCCCGCGAGGGAAATGAAAACAGCTGCAAGGCCGCCGTATGCCGCCCATTTAAGTATGGCGAAACCGGTGCGGAAATGCCATAGCTCCATGCGGGTGGCGAAGCCCGCCAATGCCGCGCCGGCCCCGGCAGCCAGGGCCAGCACAAGACCGGCGACCGGAATGAAGGAAATCGCCGTACATCTACTGTTTTCACCATTCATTGCTCACCATCCCCTCAATCCTAAAACGGCATTATCTCGCGAAAAGTCGCACCAAAAGTAGGCGCTTTTAAGCGAAGGTCGCAAAGAAAATCGAATACTGGTCGTTTTTCCCTTGGCATTCTTTGCGTACCTTGCGCTAAACCGCTTGTTCCAAGTTCGTACTTCATAATTCATACTTCATAATTTCAGGGTCTATTCCCCGCGATATAGCCACCTTACCTCTCAGCTTCATGGGCATCCTCCATTTCCAGCGGCTTACAGTTAGATTTTACCATGCCCGGCAGATATGTTCAAAAGGCCCACTGGTGATAACCCTACCCTTTGAACCCCTGCACGGTCTCCCGTCTTGACTCATCGTTGGCTTATCAAAATTCAATTCACAGCCGAATAATGTTTGCTGCTGTGTTAGCGATATGTTAACATAGATCATGTTCTCTATCGAATTTTCGAAAGCCGCACGAAAGGCCCTGAAGGCCATGCCGCGTGATACGGCGGGACTTGTCATGGAGAAGATCGAGGCTTTGGCGGCCGACCCGATGGCGCCGAACAAAAATGTCAGGAAACTCACCAACCATCCCGGCTATCGATTGCGGGTCGGAGATTGGCGGGTTGTTTACACGATTTATGAACAGGCCCTTTTGATAGCCGTCGTGCGAATCGCACCCAGAGGAGATGTGTACCAATGAAGGCACAAATTATCGAAAAGGATGGCCACCCTGAATTTGCGGTGATTCCTTATGAAGATTACCGTCATTTCCTGGAACTGCTTGAGGATGAAGCCGATGCGAGGGTCGTTGCCGAATTTCATGAAGCTTATACCGCCGGCCGGGAGTTTCTTGTCCCCGACGAGATAGTGCGCCGTGAGCTCGCAGGAGAATCATCGATCAAGCTCTGGCGCGAACATCGCGGCCTGACCCAGCAGGAGCTCGCCACGCGGGCAGGAATAAGCAAGCCGTACCTGTCACAGATAGAAACCGGCAAGCGGCAGGGCACTGTCGAAACGCTTTCCGCCATTGCCCGTTCACTAGACGTCCCGCTTGACGTCCTAACGGACTGAATGTGCTGGTAATAAAATCCGCATAAGATAGTGGGGTGGAAAGCGCTTGCCGAATAATTTATACAACATTTATCGGAGCATGTATGAGATTCAGTGAGTATGTTGCCAGGAATGAATATGTTTCGCTAAAAGATGCAATACCATGGCTGCAACTGATATATTTTAATACACATGATTGGGATGCCGATGATTCCATGCAGAACGTGCTTCATGCCAAGAGGAAATACGTTATTAGCGACCTGCTGGAGAATAACATCAATAAGGACGTTATCAAAGGCGAGCTTGTCTATGACTATATATGCGATGATGAAGGCAATCCATGCGCAGTAGATCCAGATACAGAAGAGTTCGCAACCGTGCTTAACCTTGATGGAAGCCATGTAAACATGATAAGCCTCATAAAACATCTGGTTAATGATATAGGGGACGCGTCACTAATACCGGATGATTTGCTTGATATAGCCGGCATTGAAGTTCCTGACAAATAAAATGCTCATGGTCAAGGCAAGGTTGATCCTTCGGAATAGAAGATTTAAGCATAGCCATCATAGCTGCAGAGTTTAAGCAGCTTTCCTATGCCCCTTGAGCACTGACAACGCTTCCGGGTCGTGATCCAGTAAAATCAGCGCACTGCTTACCGCGCGGCTGGGCAACAAATCGCCGCTTTCATATTTCTGGAAAGCCCGTGGACCGCCGCCGATCAAGAGACCTGCTGCTTCCTGGGAGAGGTGAAGTTTCTTGCGGATACGGCGAATTTCCTCCGGCCCCAGCAGTCCTTCACTTCTGGCCTTCAGGAGATTCAATTTCCGATCGGAAACTTTCATATCCTCACCGGTATGAATACTCTCCTCTGATTGGTCACAGTACCAGCCGGGCATTTCGAAAGTGATGCTCTCTCTTTTGTAGGTAAGCGTCATGGAGCGCACTCCGCGATACATCGGAGCCCCCGTTTCCGGACAGACTGGATTAGTCATTGTCTTTCTCCTTGAATGACAGCAGCAAAAACTCGGTTATGGTGTCGGCTGTAAACTTCACGTACAGCATGCCCACCGGAGAGGGGACATGATACACGTCCTGCCACAACCGGGAATCGGTATAAGCCGTCATGGATTTATAGAAATGGCCACGTTGCATCGTCTGGATTGTATTCACGATCTCGATGCGACCAAACCCCAGTGCGGCAGCGGAACGAAGCGCCGTTCCTGTAAAGGCAAGCCTTTCGACACTGGCAAAAGAAGCCTTAAACGCATCAAGATCATATGTAGGTTTCCGCTTATCGGCCATAACCACTCTATACACCTTAATGGTGTAGATTGCAAGGCCAATTCCAACTCTTATAAGGCTGTAAACTTTTACTCTGCGGTTTACTCTTCCGCCCCACCCATCCCCAGGCAGAGGGCAGCATAGATGCGTGCCGCCGTCTCCACCTCAGCGAAGACGACCTGTTCGCCCGGTGTGTGGGCCGTTTCCAGGGAGCCGGGGCCCAGGATGAGTGGCCTGCTGCCGGCTGCGAAGAAGAGGTTGCCGTCGGAATGAGAGCGGAAGGCGTCCAGTTTCGGCTGCAGCCCCAACAGGGGGTAGATCTCATTCACAATCCGGGCCGGCCGTGTGTCGCTCCCCAGGTCGTAGCCGGGGGAGGCGAAATCGAAGCCGAGATCCACTTCCAGACCCGGGATCAAGCGCTGCCCCTCGGCAGTGGTGCGGCGGATCGCCTCCTGAACTGCTTCCGGATTCATACCGGGGGGGAGGTGGAGATCGATCCAGGCCTCGCAGCGGTCCGGCACCACGAATCCCGCCCGTGAGGAGAACATCTCCCGGATGGAATAGACGATCTCCGATCGCTCCCGGTCGAAGAGGGGCTCTTTCCCCAGGAAGAGCAGCAGCCTCAGCATGGATTCCACGGCGTTGTGCCCAAGTTCGGGGAGGGAGGAGTGGCTGCGGCGTCCGCGGGTGACGAAATTCGCCTCCAGGTAACCATAATGGGCGAAACAGGCCGCCAGCCCGGTGGGTTCTCCCACCACGACCCAAGGGGGGCGGAACTGCTCCAGAAAGGCGGCGCTACCGTCGCCGTTTTCCTCCTCGCCTACCACCAGCAACAACCCCACGCTAGGTCGCTCTGCCGCTGGAATCGCCTCGGCCAGGGCCAGCCAGGCCTCCAGCATGGCAGCGCACCCCCCCTTCATGTCGGCGCTCCCCAGCCCACGGATGTTGCCTTCCTCTTCCCTGGCCCCGAATTCCTCCAGGTCCCAGGCCGGGACCGTGTCCACATGCCCCACCAGGTAGAGCCGCGGTTCGCGCGTCCCCATGGTGATGCGCAGGTTGTAGCGATCCTCCTCGACTGCCTGTCGCTCCACGACAAAGCCGGCCCGCGTAAGTAGCTCTTCCAGGTAGAGCTGGATGTCCTCCTCCTTTCCGGATGGGGAGTAGATATCCAGGATGTCGAGCAGCGTCCGGCGCAGCCTGGCGGAATTGATCGCCCCCCATACCTTTTCCAGTTGCCCGTTCATGGCTTCTTCACGGGCTTCTTGCGGGACTTGCGGGAGAGGTTGAGAGACATGTAGACATGTTCATGAATGTCGTCGAACCCCTGTTTCTTGAAGAAGTTGATGGCGGGCGCGTTGTCGGCGGAGCTGTCGATGATGATCATCCTCACTCCCTGCTCCAGCATGCGGCGCCTGAGCTCGTTGAACAGTCTGCTCCCCACCCGCCCCTTCTGGATATCCCGGCGAACCCCCAGCCAGACCAGATAACCATACTTCCAGGGAGAGTTGTGCTTCTTGACCGTGGTCCCCAGGGCAAAGCCCAGGATACGCTCCCCCGCCTCCGCCACCAGGCAGAGTTCGGTATCCGAATTGAAGAGGGTTGTGATCTCGTACTCGTCCCAGGTGCGGTAGAGGCTCTGGGAATATTCAACGGTGAAGACCTCCTCACCTATGTGGAAGACCTCGGAGAAATCGTCTATGCTCATCTCCCGGATGCGTGGGGGCTCTTCGCTTGGAAAATGGGTTTCCGACATGATGTTACCTCCTGCTTCTATTGTAGCGCAATCCTGCGTCTGGTCCATGAACCATTTTGCCTTTGTTGACATCTGAGTTGCCAATAATATATTGACAATTCAGATGGCAAGTATAGAATTACAAAAGGCCTACATCCTTTATATTTACCCACACCCCCCTAACCTTCGGGAGTGCCATCATGGCAAGATTCCGATATTCTCCAGTTGATCTGTCAACGCTGATAAAGCCCCGATCTCAACAAAAGACTATTTTGACGGATATGCAAAGCGAACTCTTTAAAGCGATAAGAAACTCGGCATCGATGTCTACTGTTCTGCTAACTCGTTTCCGAATTGGAAACCAGTAGTGTCGCATCCGGAGTTTCCGGATGGACACTAACTTCTTCTAACACCTACTTGTGAAGTACGAAAAAGTAGATCAAGAAATAACCCTTAACTGGGAGGCGTTATGGAGGAAGGAAAGCAAAAGCCCCATTTCTCATAGAAGAGGTGGGCTTTTGCATAATTTGGGTAATCGTAACCGGCACTGTACAATTTTTGCTGAAGGCGGGTTCCACGTTGCGCCTGCAGCGGGAGGTATGAGCCATGAAAAAGGTATTAGTTTCCTGCCTGTTGCTATCTCTTTGGCTGAGTTTGGATGGGTCCAGCGTTTGGGCTATTGATGTCGGCTGGATGCAGCAGGGGGTGCGCGTATGGTATTTTGGCGGCGTTGGAAGTGTAACGGCTTCGGATGCTGAAGAAGCGTATTTGTTCAACGCAGTTAACGGCAACAATGTGCAAGTGACTAAACACTCAGGATCGAACCATTGGGGTACTACCCATTTGCCAGATACCGGCACATTCCCTTTTCTCGACAAGGGGCCGTGCTGGATACACCCGCAGAAGCTCCAAAGCCTTCAGAGCGGAGATACTTGGAAAGGCCAGACGATCGCCACTGTACTGCGGGAATCCCATACATACGATACATTTAAAGAGAAGTTCTCCTTTCCTTACCTCCTTCTCCCGATAAAGGCTTTATTCGATCTTAATGCCCAAAGGGATCTGGTTAAGATAGTTTATTACATTGAGGGTTTTAGCACAGGCATCGCATATTTTGATGCCGATACCGGACTGCTTCTGCTCTATGAAACTTCGAATGGATTTGCCATAGTGTTCTTCGTACTGAGTGAGATCAATTATGATTTTGCCAATCAAGCGGCCTTTGCTGAGGATAACGGCCCTCACACCGGATTCAAGTCAGTTGTCCTCGAGGAACAAATGATGCCGTTTCCCGATGTTAGGGGAGGCACTGTCACTATACAGTCTTCAGTTGAATCTCGATACGGTAATACAGTGCAAATGTGGGTATCAACCTCGGACAACGGGAATATAGGCTCATATCTACCGCCCTTTGAAAACTATTGTTTTTTCGGCAGTGTACCGGTCCTGCGACACATAAATATGTCACAAGCATCTAATTATCCACCGGATCAGTGGAATCCATATGGTCAATATCTCTGGTGGTGGGTGCCAACAGGAGTATTGCAGAATTCAACAATTAACGTATTTGGTGTCCCAATGACACGTACTTCTACGAGTCCGTATACATTTACGGCCACCCAACAACCGGCAGGTTTTTTCTTTTCCAAGTTGTGGTTCGACAACGATGGTTATATGACTAAATTTTCAGCCAAAGATTCAACAACAGGACTCGATATTGATCCGGAACGAAGTGCATTCTATTATTATCAAAATCCTACCCCGGTTGAGGGGTTAACCTATTACAAAAACACAATGGGAACAGCCGTGCCGGTTGAGATCATCTACCGTCTCACCATGACGGTGAAGAGCGACACAACCGACAAGGGGGGTGGCTCCGTCCACGGCGACGGCAACATCGCCTGCGACGGCCACGGATCGAGCACCTCGGGGATGAGCGGCAACTGCCAAGCTGACTTCTCCTCAGGGACCAGCGTCAACCTGACGCAGAGCCACGACTCCGACTCCACTTGGGCCACCTGGTCCGTGCCCGGTTGCGGTACGAACCTGAGCTGCGCGGTGTTAATGAACGGCGTCAAGAACGTCACCGTAACCTTCCCCTATTCCCCCATGGCAAAGGTGAACTCCACCAGCTACCGCTACGACTCCCTCGCCCTGGCCTACGGCAATGCCGCCACTGTGGACATCATCTACGGGCGGGCAGTAACTTTCCCGGAGAACTTCACCCTGAGCGGCGGCAAGGCGGTCACCCTCCTCGGCGGGCGCGACCCGTGGTACCAGACGCAGGACGCCTGGACAACCCTGCAGGGAATACTTGCAATCCAGGGCGGCTCGTTGAGCGTGGAAAGGCTGGTGATCAAATAATCGCTGGAGATTGATATACAAAGGAAGGAATTCCCCCAAGGAGTTCCAAGGAGTTCCTCATCACATTACCCAAAGATGAAGAAAAGAGTTCACCACCCGGCATGGAACATTTTTTTAAAAGTATTGATGGTGGAGGGTGCCTGTACGAACAACTCGACCCGTCAAGGAGTGGACATGAAAGAGCGGATAACCGATATTGAGATCCAGTTGATGCACCATGAAAACACCATTCAGCAGCTGAATGAGGTCATAACCAGGCAGCAGCTGGCGATTGAGGAACTGCAGGCCGATTTCAGGCAGATTTTGGAGAATCTGCGCAAACTCGAGACTCCAAGTATGTTAGACCAGCAGGAAGAGGAGCCGCCGCCTCACTACTGAAAATGTGTGGAGAAGCGATATAGAAGAACCGCATCATGAAAACAGCCCTGGTGCTTATCGACATACAGAACGACTATTTCCCCGGCGGCAGGATGGAACTTGACGGAAGTCATAATGCAAGCCTGCGAGCCAGGGATATTCTCACTCTGTTCCGGGAGAGGAGTCTGCCTATCTTCCATATCCAGCACATCTCCAACAGAGAAGGGGCTTCATTCTTTCTGCCCGATACCGCAGGTGTCAAAATCCACGCGAATGTCAGCCCCCTACCGGAAGAAACGGTCATCCGGAAGAATTTCCCCAACAGCTTCCGGAATACCGAACTTTTAATCCGCCTCAAAGACGCCGGAGTTAATCAGTTGGTTATTTGCGGCATGATGACCCACATGTGCGTGGACGCCACCGTGCGGGCCGCCTTTGACCACGGCTTCGACTGCGTGGCGATTCACGACGCCTGTGCGACAAGGGGGCTCGCCTTCAACGGGGTCGAGATCCCCTCCGAGAAGGTACACGGCGCTTTTCTGGCAGCCCTGGGCGCGGTGTACGCACGGGTATGCAGCAGCGCTGAATTTGCAGCTCAGAATGACTCGACAGCGCAAGATTAATCATGAATAGGAGACGGGCGATGAAGTTGCAGCGGAACAATCAGTTTTATCGGCGGGGTATTTACATAATGGCCGCACTGCTGCTGGCCATTCCTCTCGGATCAGGTAACGCCTCGGCAGCCATGGGAGGGCATGGACGCTGTTATCTATTTTTCTAAATCAACAAAAAAATAAATAGATAACTATAGAATGTCCCTCTGGCCCCTCTGATAACAGCGTCCCTCTGGCCCCTCTCTCTGGCCCCTCTGGCCCTTTCGGGGGGAGTGGCCCTGCGGGCCTACCGCAACCGGGAAGACTTGACCCAGATACAGCTCACCGAATTGACCGGCATCCCGCAGCACCATATCAGCGAAATGGAGAACGGCAAACGGAGCATTGGCAAAGAGAGGGCGAGAAGACTCGCTGATGCGCTGCACTGCGACTATCGTCAGCTGTTGCAGAAAGTCGCGGCATATTTCTCTTTGTCTGTTAGCTACCACGTAGAGGACTTCCCCCCCCCCTCCCCTTTGCCGCCTTTTACAGGCGCTTTCGACCCGACCCTTAGTGTTCCCTCCGCCCCCTATGTTTCCCTGAAAAGGAAAGAGGCTATGACAAATCGCCAAATAGAAATAGTACGAACCGTTCTTTGCGGGTTGATGGCCGCGAGCGCGCTGGTTCCTCTTGGTGCAATGGCAGCCGGTTTCGAGAGTTGTGGTAACGGTATTGTGGATAAGTTCGAACAATGCGACGACCATAATCGCGTAAGCGGTGACGGATGTTCCACTCTTTGCCAAATTGAGGGAGATTCATTTCCCGTAATTGTTTATGAGGCGAGTAATCCCCCACCGACCCCAACCCTCGAAGATCTTCCGCTCCTTTCAAATGTTACGCAGTTCGGCATCACCTGGACTTTTGCCACCCCCGTGCGGGTTGGCCGCTTCGTGAATGGGGATTATTATGTGGTCGGCACAGTGACCGTCACAGATATACAGCATCGTCCAACCACCACCAACGGGGTTCACGGAAGTATGCTTGACATTCCGGCCGATCTTGAAAAGAGCGGCTTCGACAGCCGTATCGTAGAGGGACGCTATGATCCGAGCTTGCGCGTATATCCATCCATTGTACTAACACCCGGCCACAAACTTATGTCATCCCGGAGTGCCGGAAGCACTTATCTCTCTTCCG
>JBGQDJ010000074.1:0-9364 GCA_041495805.1 Geobacteraceae bacterium | reverse complement strand
TATTTCTGGCGTGACAACATAGGCAATGAGATCGACCTGCTCGCCGAGCAGGGGCAAGTCCTCATACCTATTGAGATAACATCGGAGCAGACCATCACTGAGGGCCATTTCGACGGCCTCAAGAAATGGCTCTCCCTTGCAGGTGAAGATGCAGGAAGGGGCCGCCTGATTTACGGTGGCGACGAGCGCCAGCGACGCGATGAAGCGGCGGTAATTCCATGGCGCGACCTGGATAGTTTGGCCGAGAGGCTGTAATTCTTCAAGTTCCGGATGGACACTATTTATTTTTAACTTATTCCATTGGGGCGACATATGCATACAATTAAAGGTACCTCCTTCAACTTCGCTACCCTCTCTTTTTCGGACAGGAGCCTGGAAAAAGCTTTCCAGCAGGACTATTTTGAAAAAACCCTTTTACAGGTCCGTTTGACGCTATTGTTCGGGACTTTTCTCTATAGCATGTTCGGCATTCTGGATTGCGTGGTGATCCCCGAAATTAAACAGTATGCATGGTTTATCCGTTTTGCTCTAATCTCCCCACTCCTGCTCTTCACATATCTCCTGACCCACACCCGTTTTTACCTTAAATGGATGCGCGTCTGCCTCTTCATTGCGGGACTTGCCAGTGGCGCGGGAATTGTCGTGATGATAATCCTGGCACCCTTTCCGGGAAATCACCTGTATTACAGCGGCGTGCTTCTTTGCGTGCTGTTTTATTTCGTTTTCGTTCCCGATTTTCTTATAGCTTCCCTTCTTTCCTGGAGCCTTTTCGTGCTGTATCTGGGCATGGTCATCTTCTATTCCCATATTACCCTTCCCGCCCTGATGAATAACGCCACTGCCTTCCTTGCCTTTAACATTACCGGGATGTTTGCATCTTACTCTTTCGAACGTTACATGCGCTCTGACTTTCTGCAGCGGCGCACTATACATGAGCGCTCGGAAGAGTTAAAGAGCGCCCTGGTTGACGTTGAGAAGGCACGGGGTGCGGCTGAGGCTCTCTCCCAACTGGATTCGTTGACAGGCCTGTACAATCGTCGCCACTTTTTCACCGTCGCTGACCAGGAATTGGAAAGGAATGCCCGTAACCACCATTGCATAGCAGTAATCATGCTTGATATCGATCATTTCAAAAGCATCAATGATTCTCATGGACATCGAATGGGAGACATGGTCCTTCAGGAGGTCGCCCAGAAAATCAGGGATACAATACGCACAACTGACACGCCATGTCGCTACGGCGGAGAAGAGTTCGCAATCTTGCTGCCGGAAACGGATTTAACCGCCTCAGAAGTTATTGGATGCCGACTCCGGCAGGTCATGGAAGCTATGAGAGTAGAAACTGGAAATGGAACGATTATGATCACCGCGAGTGTGGGGATTGCTTCTTTGACTGAAGGAGATTATACCAATGCAGACGTTCTGGTGGAAATGGCCGACCAGGCCCTCTATGAGGCGAAGAAGGCCGGGAGGAACCAGGTCAAATTGTGGAAGGAAATTGCGGGAGCAGCCCCTGATATGGGTCAAATGTACAAAATACTTGGCAGAGAGAAAATAGAGGGTCTGGCCGTTGAAGGTTGACAAATGAAAATGAACCAATCAGGCATATTGGATTCTTCAGAAAATATCACCGGACAATGCCTGACGAAGCAAGCTGCATTGAACACAACAGAAAAAGGCGGGGTTTGCCACCCCGCCTTTCTTACTGATCCGGCCAGCACGTACCACTCTGGCTCCGGTATTTTATAATTATCCCTGTTCAGGCGTTTCTGATGATTCCTTATTTTCCTCGACTACCTGCTCCTCAACAACATCCGGTTTTTTGGGGGCTCTGGCGGTCTTTACCTTCGGCTCTACAGCGCTCGCCGTGCTTTTCTTCGCAGGCTTCTTCGCCGGTGTTTTTTCCATCTGCTCTTCAACCAGTTCGATCAGAGACAAGGGGGCGTTGTCACCGGAGCGGATGCCGAGCTTGACAATTCGGGTATAGCCGCCGTTCCTCTCCTTGTAGCGTGGCGCAATGGCAGTAAAGAGCTTGGTTACGACTTTCTTGTCGCGTATATAGGACGCAGCAAGACGCATGGAGTGAAGGTCGCCCTTTTTGCCGAAAGTGATCATCTTTTCAGCTATTGGTCGAAGCTCCTTGGCCTTGGCATCGGTGGTGGTTATCTTCTCATGGTTGAGGAAAGACGTCACCATGTTCCTGAACATGGCAATCCGGTGACTTGTTGTTCTCCCCAACCTTTTTCCGGCTTTATTGTGACGCATGACTACTGGTTCCTTTCTCTTATCAAGGCTTTCGTGCTATTCTTCTTCTTTCTGTTCGCCACGCAGCCTGCGCATTATCTCCGGGTCCGGGAACTCTTCCAGCTTCATCCCCAGGGTCAGCCCCATGTCCGCCAGTATATCCTTTATCTCGTTAAGAGATTTGCGGCCAAAGTTCTGTGTTTTGAGCATCTCGGCCTCGGAGCGGGAAACAAGCTCGCCAATCAGCTTAATCCCGGCATTCTTCAGGCAGTTAGCTGAGCGAACAGAGAGTTCCAGCTCTTCAACGGAACGATAAAGATTCTCGTTGAGCTTTTCGCGCTCTTCCTCGACCTCAACTTCCTCACAGGGCTCGGACTCTTCATCGAAGTTGATGAATATGGTGAGCTGCTCCTTTAGGATTTTGGCAGCATAAGCAACCGCATCATCCGGTTTAGCGCTGCCATCGGTCCATACTTCAAGGATCAGCTTGTCATAATCGGTGATCTGACCAACACGGGCATTCGTGACATTGAAATTGACCTTGATAATGGGAGAAAAGATGGAGTCGATGGGAATGGTCCCCACCGGGGACTTCTCATCCCGGTTCCGGTCTGCCGGGACATATCCTTTTCCCATCTTTACCACCATATCTATTTCCAGGTTTGCGTCACTGGAGCAGGTAGCGATATGATGATCGGGATTAAGAACCTCGACGTTGGAATCTGTTATAATGTCTCCCGCTTTGACAATTCCCGCACCTTTACGGATGACCCGAATGGTCCGGGGTTCCTGGCCATGCATTTTAAAACGTACACCCTTGAAGTTCAGAATAATATCGGTCACATCTTCTGTGACGCCCGGTATTGCAGAGAATTCATGCAGCACACCCTTGATTTTCACCGACGTTATCGCTGCGCCCTGCAAGGAGGAGAGTATTACCCTCCGTAAGGAGTTTCCCAGAGTAGTGCCAAAGCCCCGTTCAAAAGGCTCTGCATAGAATTTCCCATATGTGCTGGTATATGATTCCGCCTCAACCTGAAGTTTTTTTGGTTTTATCAGGTCGCGCCAATTTTTATACATGAATTTCCTCCCTGTTACGGGTGAAGATAGCTTTTATTTGGAGTAGAGCTCGACGATTAATTGCTCCTGGATAGGCATGGTAATATCTTCCCTTACTGGAAGGGACTTGATAACACCCTTGAATGCATCCTTTTCCAATTCCAGCCATTGCGGTATGCCCCGCCGAACTACCCCTTCCAGAGACTCAATTATGCTGGCGACCTTCAGGCTTTTTTGCCTTAATTCCACAACGTCGCCAACCTTGCCCTGGATTGAAGGAATGTTTATCTTTCTCCCGTTCAGTGTGAAATGGCCATGCCGTATCAACTGCCGGGCTTCAGTCCGGGAGGATGCAAAACCGAGCCTGTAAACAATATTATCCAGGCGCCTCTCCAAGAGAAAGAGGAGGTTTTCACCGGTAACGCCTTTCATCCGATCGGCCTTCTCAAAGGAAGAGCGAAACTGTTTCTCCAGGACCCCGTAAATCCTTCTTACCTTCTGCTTTTCACGGAGCTGCACCCCGTAATCGGTCACCTTGGACCGTCCCTGTCCATGCTGGCCGGGGGGATAGTTTCTTCTCTTGATGGCGCATTTGTCGGTATAACAACGCTCCCCCTTAAGAAATAATTCCATATTTTCCCTTCTGCACAATCTGCAGGAGGGTCCGGTATATCTAGCCAATGAAGACCTCCTTAAGCTTAACTAAATTTCTCT
Source organism: Geobacteraceae bacterium (assembly GCA_041495805.1). Classification (GTDB taxonomy): domain Bacteria; phylum Desulfobacterota; class Desulfuromonadia; order Geobacterales; family Geobacteraceae; genus JBGQDJ01. The sequence continues at coordinate 5,347 of JBGQDJ010000074.1, read as the reverse complement.
CTTTTTAGACTCTTCTTCTCTTTGGCGGTCGACAGCCGTTGTGGGGAATTGGGGTCACGTCTCTGATAAAACTTATGTTGAATCCCGCAGCCTGTAACGCCCTGAGCGCCGATTCCCTGCCGGAACCCGGTCCCTTGACATACACTTCAACGCTCCGCATTCCGTGATCCTGGGCTTTTTTGGCACAGTCTTCAGCGGCAATCTGGGCGGCAAAAGGGGTGCTTTTTCTTGATCCCTTGAAACCCTTGCAACCGGATGTGGACCATGCCACCACATTCCCCGCAGGGTCGGTGATTGTGATCATGGTATTGTTAAAGGTGGCCTGGATGTGAGCCACTCCGTTAGGAATATTCTTGCGTTCCTTCTTTTTCTTGACGACTTTCCTAGCTGGGCTAGCCATTATTCCTCCGGTTTACTTTTATGCTATTTCTTTTTGCCGGCTACCGTCCTGGCAGGACCTTTTCTGGTGCGGGCGTTGGTCTTTGTCCGCTGTCCCCTTACCGGAAGACCCTTCCTGTGGCGCAACCCCCGGTAACAGCCGAGATCCATCAATCGCTTGATGTTCATGGATATATCGCGGCGCAGATCACCTTCGACCTTGATATTCTTGTCGATATATTCCCTGATCTTGGCGACTTCCGCTTCGGTCATGTTATCGGTCCTGGTACTCAAATCAACGCCGGACTCACTGACAATCTTCTGCGCGGTTGAATTCCCTATGCCATAGATATAGGTTAACGCAATCACGACCCTTTTGTTCCTTGGTAAGTCTATACCCGCAATACGTGCCAATGCCCGTTCCTCCTGATAGTTTGACTATTAACCTTGTCTCTGGGAATGCTTAGGGATGTCGCAGATAACCCGGACGACACCCTTGCGTTTGACAATCTTGCATTTATCACAAACTTTTTTTACGGATGCCCTTACTTTCATGACGCCCTTCCTTTCAGGCTGAGATACTGCGACTATAATCCGCTATATTCTGGTGAGTATCTCAGGTCCTTCTTCTGTCACTGCAACAGTATGTTCAAAATGGGCGGAAAGCCCGCCATCACAGGTAATCGCCGTCCAGCCGTCTTCAAGGACCCGCACATCCGGGCCCTTTTCATTGATCATCGGTTCGATGGCTAAAACCATCCCGGCCTTGAGTCGAACGCCTCTCCCTGGTTGCCCGAAATTCGGTATCTGAGGGCTCTCATGAAGATCTTTGCCAATGCCGTGGCCGACAAAATCACGAACTACAGAATAACCCTTCGGCTCAACATAACTCTGAACCGCGTAGGATATGTCCGATAAACGGTTGCCAGGTCGAGCTGCGTCTATTGCCTCATATAAAGATTCTTCAGTAACCCGGAGAAGCCTTTGCGCATTTTCCGAGATTTTGCCGATGGGGATAGTCAAAGCCGCGTCACCATAGTAGCCGCCATGGATGACACCAAAGTCCATGCTGAGGATATCCCCTTCAACCAGCTTGCGACCACTCGGCATCCCATGCACCACCTGTTCGTTCAGCGAACAGCAGAGAGCGTGGGGATAGCCGCTGTATCCTTTGAAAGCAGGCTTGGCGCCAAACCTGCGCGCCTCGTTTTCCGCGATCTGATTAAGCGCGAGGGTCGTGACGCCTGGTTTGGCCGCTGCTTTCAATATCTCCAGGACCTCAGCTACAATCCTGGATGGTATCTTCATCCTCTCAATCTCCTGGGGAGATTTCAGGATAATCACACCGTTCCGTCCTTTATGCCGGTCAGGATATTCTGTTTGATCTCATCGATTGATCCGGTCCCGGTGATCGTTCTTAACAGCGAGTCATGTCCATAATAATCGATTAGCGGCGCGGTCTGCTTTTCGTATACGTCGAGCCGATTACGCATCGTCGCTTCGCTGTCATCATCACGCTGAAACAGCTCTCCGCCACATTCATCACAAACACCGACCTTCTTCGGGGGATCAAAAGAAAGATGATATCCTTTTCCGCATGAACGGCAGGTACGGCGTCCTGTAATTCTGGCGAGCAAATCTTCCTTATCTACTACTATCGATATGACATGCTCGATGGCTTTTCCCATGTCTCCAAGTGTCAATTTAAGCGCATCAGCCTGAATTACCGTCCTTGGGAAACCGTCCAGAATAAATCCTTTAGAGCAATCCGGCTTAGTCAGCCTTTCCTTTACAATCCCGACCACCACTTCATCGGGGACAAGCGATCCCGCATCCATGTAGCCCTTGGCCTTGATTCCCATCGGGCTCTGCTCTTTAACAGCCCCCCTGAGGATGTCGCCAGTCGATATCTGCGGTATATCGAATTTCTTCGCAAGATATTTTGCCTGTGTTCCCTTACCGGCGCCCGGAGGCCCCAGGAGTATCAAGTTCATAGCAACGCCTCGGCTATCCGCGTCTTCCCTTTATTTTGACTCCCCGCATGAACCCATCGTAACTGCGTGTTATGAGATGTGACTCGATTTGCGCAACAGTATCCATACCGACACCAATGGCAATGAGTAATGCTGTGCCGCCAAAATAAAACGGGAGATTAAACTTGCTGATAAGAATAGATGGCAAAACACAGACCAGCGATATATAAATGGCGCCAACAAAAGTAAGCTTTGTCAGGACGGTGTCGAGAAAATCCGATGTCTCTTTCCCAGGACGTATCCCTGGTATGTAACCGCCATGTTTTTTGACATTCTCCGCCACATCAACCGGATTAAATGTCACAGCCGTGTAGAAGTAGCAGAAAAAGACTATAAAAGCAACATAAAAAAGCTCGTACGTCCAATTGCCAGGCGTAAAACTTTTGGCAGCCTTCTGCACCCATGGAACATTGATAAAATTCGCGACGGTGGCCGGAAACATGATAATCGACGAGGCGAATATGGGGGGGATAACTCCCGCCATATTGATCTTCAGGGGGAGATGAGAAGTCTGTCCCCCATAAGTCTTAAGCCCCACGACCCTCTTGGCGTAATGTATCGGTATCCTGCGCTGGCCCCGCTCGACAAAAACAATCGCTGCGATTACCAGGAACATGAACGCCAGGACAAAAAGAATTATGAACAGCGACAGTTCGCCCGCTTTCACCAGCCTGAAACTGTTTGATATTGCCGCGGGAATACGCACCACTATACCCGCGAAGATGATAAGTGAAATCCCGTTGCCGATTCCCTTTTCCGACATCTGCTCACCCAGCCACATGATAAAAGCGGTGCCGGCAGTAAGTGTAAGGACAGTCATAATCCTGAAGCTCCACCCCGGGCTCGGAACCACCAGTTCCCCGGCAGGCCCGCGCATGCTTTCCAGGCCAATGCTGATGCCGAGAGCCTGCACCACACTGAGCACAATCGTCCCGTAACGGGTATACTGAATGATTTTCTTCCGCCCGGACTCGCCTTCCTTGGAGAGCTTTTCTATTGTAGGGACTACAACCGTGAGGAGTTGAAAAATAATCGATGAGGAGATATAGGGCATGATACCGAGGGCGAAGACCGTCAGTTTTTGCAGTGCACCGCCGGAAAACATGTCGACCATGCCGAAAAGCGTACCCTGCATCTGCTTGAAAAAAAGCGCCAAGGCCTGACTGTCAATCCCCGGAGTCGGGATGTGACAACCCACCCGGTATACCGCGAGCATAGCCAGGGAAAAAAGTACACGCTTTTTCAGCTCAGGGATACGAAATATATTCTGAAAAGCTTCAAACAACGCTAGATCTCCTCAGCCGTACCGCCAGCCGCCACGATTTTTGCCTTTGCAGCAGCACTGAATTTATGTGCCTTGACGTTAAGAGCCTTGGTCAAATCACCGTTGGCCAAGACCTTTACACCGTCGCGAACTTTGCCTACGAGACCGCTCTTTAACAGAGCTTCCACATCAACACTCTGCCCTGCATCAAAAACATCCATCTGGCCAAGATTAACAAGAGAATACTCTTTGCGGTTTAATGGATTGAACCCTCTCTTCGGCAGTCTGCGCTGCATGGGCATCTGCCCGCCCTCAAAGCCCGGCTCAACATTGCCGCCACTTCTCGCTTTCTGACCCTTGTGCCCCTTGGTTGCGGTTTTGCCGTGCCCCGAGCCGATGCCTCTGCCAATGCGTTTTCTATTTTTCGTTGAACCGATTGCCGGTTTCAAACTGTTCATTTCCATCGTCCACTCCTCGGGAAATTACTCTTCTACCTTCAACATGTGAGAAACCTTTCGGATCATCCCTCTGACTTCAGGTGTATCTTTCAGGATTACCGTCTTATTCATCCGAGTCAGCCCCATCCCGTTCAGCACAGCTCTCTGATTGGCCGGCTTGCCGATGTGACTTCTGACCAGTGTTATTTTGAATTCCGCTGACATCTTCACCACTCCTTATATATAGTCGGCAGCTATTCCGCCAAACCTCTTCTGGCCATCAACTCTTCCGGGCTCTTCATGCTTTCGAGACCGGCGAAAACAGCTTTGACCACATTATGCGGATTGTTGGAGCCCAGACATTTAGCCAGGATGTTATGCAGCCCCGCGGATTCAAATACGGCACGTGCGGCCCCACCGGCAATAACACCGGTACCAGCAGACGCAGGCATCATAAGAACCCGTCCTGCACCAAAATGCCCCTGAATTTCATAAGGAATAGTCTGGTTGTCCGAGATCGATACCTTTATGAGGTTCTTCTTTGCCTGTTCCACACCTTTGCGGATGGCCTCTGGCACCTCATTGGCCTTTCCCAGGCCATAGCCAACATAGCCGTTACCGTCGCCAACCACGATCAGCGCAGAGAAACTAAAGCGTCGCCCACCTTTGACAACCTTGGCTACACGGTTGATATGGACAACTCTGTCTGTAAGATTAAGTTCGCTGGGATTGATTTTAAGCAAGTATTGCCTCCTTATTGTATCCCGTTAAAAGATCAGTCCGTTCTCGCGGGCGGAGTCCGCCAGGGCTTTTACCCTGCCATGGTAAAGAAAGCCATTGCGGTCGAAAACCACCGTTTTGATATCCTTGTCCAGTGCAAATTTAGCCACGGCAGCTCCCACTTTGCGTGCAGCCTCTATGTTCCCGGTATATTTGAGTCCGGCATTCAACTCACCCATGACTGTTGACGCCGCCACGAGCGTTATGCCGGTCGTATCATCTATCAGTTGCGCGTAAATGTGTCTGGCGCTCTTGAAGACATTTAATCGGGGGCGATCGGAACTCCCCCTGATTTTTTTTCTTACTCTGACCTGCCGCTTTATTCTGGCTGCTCTTTTTTTATCTAGAGAACTCAATGTCCTTCTCCTTGATGTTATCTATTTCTTGCCGGTCTTGCCGGCTTTTCTAAGGATGATTTCCTTGGCATACCTGATCCCTTTGCCTTTGTAAGGCTC
>JBGQDJ010000073.1:0-9395 GCA_041495805.1 Geobacteraceae bacterium | reverse complement strand
GGTGGCGCCTTCCTAAATGATGGTGACAGCGTTCGAATAGTTTCTTCCAAGGAGGCAGCATGAATTTGTCTGCCTGGTCTATACGCAACCCTGTACCGGCCGTTCTTCTGTTTGTGGTCCTGACCTTTCTGGGGATCATCGGCTTCAACAAACTCGGCGTCCAGAATCTCCCGGACATGGAGTTTCCGAATATTGTGGTCAATGCATCCCTTGAGGGTGCCGCACCCAGCCAGATGGAGACCGAAGTTGCCCGTAAGCTCGAGGATCAAATAGCTACCTTGTCGGGTGTGCAGCACATCAGCACGACGATCACCGATGGTGTCGTCTCGATTAACATTGAATTCGAACTGGAGAAGAACAGCGAGGAAGCACTGAATCAGGTTCGTAACGCAGTTGACAGCATTAAAGGCAAACTGCCGGCAGCCATGCTGTCACCCACAGTGGCCAAGGTCAACACAAGCGGCGGGGCTATTGTCACCTATTTGGTCCAGTCCGATCGCATGTCCGAATCCGAGCTTTCCTGGTTTGTTGATAACGAGGTGGCCAAGGCCATGAGATCCATACCGAGCGTTGGCGATTTCAAGCGCGTGGGGGGTGTTGATCGTGAAGTCCTGGTGGAACTGGACCCCGCCAAACTTAATGGCTTCGGTGTCACTCCAGCCACCGTATCTGCCCAGTTAAATGCCGTTCAGAAGGATTTGTCGGGCGGTGAAGGCCGAGTCGGCAGCCAGAATCAATCCATGCGCACGCTGGGTGCTGTCGATACGACCGCCGAGATTGCCGCTTTGCCGATTACACTCGGCGATGGGCGCCATGTTCGGCTTGAGCAGGTTGCCCAGGTAAGTGATACTCATGCTGAACGTTCTTCGTATGCACTGTTCGATGGTAAGCAGGTGATTGCTTTCCAGATCACGCGTACCAAAGGTGCCGGTGAAATCGCTGTCGCCGATGCTGTTAAAGCGGGCATTGCCAAAGTCAAGGAGCAATATCCACTGGTAACTTTCAAGGAAGCCTATAACACGGTTCGACCCATTAAGGATAGTTATGAAGGCTCCATGAACCTTCTGTACGAAGGGGCGATACTCGCCGTGCTGGTAGTGTTCTGGTTCTTGCGGGACTGGCGAGCCACGTTAGTTTCAGCTACGGCCTTGCCTTTGTCAATCATCCCCACATTCGGGGCGATGTATTTGATGGGGTTCACCCTTAATATGGTGACTCTGCTCTCTCTTTCTCTGGTTATTGGCATCCTGGTGGATGATGCCATTGTGGAAGTGGAGAACATAGTACGTCACCTGCGCATGGGCAAGTCCCCGATCGATGCAGCTACCGACGCATCCAACGAAATAGGTCTGGCGGTGATCGCCACGACGTTTTCCCTGGTGGCGGTCTTTCTGCCGACGGCATTCATGGGTGGGATCGCAGGCAAGTTCTTTCGCCAGTTCGGCGTTACGGCCGCAGTAGCGGTATTGGCTTCGTTGATGGTAGCTCGCTTGTTGACTCCCATGATGGCTGCCCATATGCTCAAGGGAGACCATCCCGAGGAGCAGGACGGCTGGCTGATGAAGCGCTACCTCGGATGGGCACGCTGGTGCCAGGAGCATCGCAAGATTACAGTGGCGGCGGCAGTCGGCTTCGTTATTGGATCTCTGGCACTGATTCCCCTGCTGCCCACCGGGTTTGTACCCGTCGGCGATCAAAGTCAGACCCAGGTAACGCTGGAACTTCCACCAGGAAGCCGCCTGGACGACACACGGCGAATCACTGATCAAGCTATTCAACTGTTAAGGCAGGTCAAGGATGTGAAAGAGATATTCAGTGCCGTCGGTACGGCAACCAGCGATGTCCGAATGGCAACCCTTGTCTTGAACCTGACACCCCGAACCGAGCGCAGTTACAAACAGGCCCAAATCGAAAAGGAAATCCGCCAGGCTCTTGAGCCGCTTCCCGGTGTACGCGTGAAACTCGGTAGCGGCAATAGTGGCGAATCTTTACAGATTATACTGGCAAGCGATAATCCCACGCTCCTCGCAACTACCAGTAAAGCCGTTGAGCGCGACCTGCGAACCCTTAACGGCATTGGTTCAGTAACTTCCAGTGCAAGCCTGCAACGTCCGGAAATCCAGATCAAACCTGACTATGCCCGTGCCGCCGACCTTGGAGTTACCAGCACCGCCCTTGCGAATGCGGTACGGGTCGCCACCTATGGGGACTATTTGACCAGTTTGGGAAAACTGAACCTGCCTCAGCGCCAGGTCGACGTCCGTGTGCGCCTGGCCAACACCGTTCGCCAAGACATAGACACTATTGGTCAAATCCGCGTAGAGGGTAGCAATGGTCTGGTGGCCCTTAATAATTTGGCGGAGATACGGGTTAGCGACGGACCTAGCCAGATTGTACGCCGGGACCGGCTGCGTCAGACTACCATAAATGTAGAATTGGGAGGACGCAGTATCGGTGAGGTGATAGCCGAGGCAAATCTACTGACTTCATTAAAGTCATTGCCAAGTGGCGTCACCAAGATGGCGTCGGGCGATGCCGAAAGAATGGGCGAGCTATTCAGCAGTTTTGGACTGGCGATGATTGCCGGTATCCTATGTATCTATGTCGTGCTGGTACTGCTCTTCCACGACTTCCTGCAACCTGCTACGATCCTGGCCGCACTGCCACTCAGCGTTGGTGGCGCTTTCCTGGCGCTGCTGATCACTGGCGCCAGCTTCTCTTTGTCGTCCATCATGGGCTTGCTGATGCTGATGGGCATCGTTACCAAAAACTCCATCCTGCTTGTGGAATATGCCATCATGGCAAGGAGGGAGCGTGGCATGAGCCGTCTGGACGCCCTCATGAACGCCTGCCATAAACGCTCCCGGCCCATCCTAATGACCACGATTGCTATGGCTGCCGGGATGTTGCCGATCGCTTTAGGATTTGGGGCGGCCGACCCCAGCTTCAGAGGACCTATGGCTATTTCTGTGATTGGCGGTCTGGTGACTTCGACCCTACTGAGTTTGCTTGTGATCCCTGTGGTATTCACCTATGTGGATGATGTTCTGATTTGGCTAAGACGCCCAGTCAAGGCGTCTATCGACAGTGAAACCAAAAGGGTTCCTGCCTAACTTCCCCCTGCTGGTTGGCTCTTTTTATTTTTTTGAAAGGGGTAGTCGGTTAAAGATCACAGCGTAAGCATTGACTTGCCAACATTGAAGTACTATCCATCAATCATCGCTGCCTATCTTGATACGTCTGCGCCTCCCATCATCAAGGAATGGGGAACAAACTTCGTTGAAAATATTGACCATAACCAGAACAAGGTACTCCTATTCAAGGGAGGTTATAAAGGCAATTAAACATCAAGTAGTATCCTCAATGAGGCTCTCACCATTTCTAACGGCTCCCTGACCCTGGAAAATCTGCAGATCCAGTAGTTGGGTCCTCGAACAACTCGCGGTTATTGAGAGTGCCACACATCGGCGCAGTTGTGGGCTATAATTGAAATTCGATTTACCGAACCCCGATTCTGGGACTGAAAGCATACTTAATCGAAAGGAAACTTCGCCTAATAGATTATTTTCGGTAGGGTCACCCAGGTCGTTATATTTGTATCGATAAAAGGAAGAACGAAAATATCGGGGGTATTAACCGGGGGTGCTTTGGGTTTTTAGGCAGAATATATCTTGTTATTACAGCATGTTGTATGTGCCGTTTGATGCCTATTTAAACGAAATCACCGGCCACGGATTGAGGGCGATGGCGCGAACGATCCATGACAAAAATTTTGCAGATTCAGCCCGACTTAATTGAACATTATCGTCCATAGGAAGGGGGCATTAACTTCATCGGTAGCGCATGATTTTTTCCCATTTTCAGGAATGAGATGCCTATTTTTTCTTGTTACCCACAGCCAAATGCAGGAAATTGGCTCTCCGCTTCGGGAGAATTGCCGCCGATTGCAATTTGCCCTTGACTCACTCCCCATCTATCTTGTTCTAATACAGTGAGACAACCCTGACTTTTTGAGACCATAGATAAAAACAATTCCACAATACTTGGGTCAAAATCTTTACCTGACTGCTCATTCATATATTCCATCACCCTCGCTTCCGCCCAGGCGGCGCGGTAAGGTCGGTCCGAACAGAGGGCATCCCAGACATCCGCAACAGCAAATATTCTCGCATACAGCGGTATCTCTTCGCCTTTCAGGCCTTGCGGATAGCCGCTGCCATCCCATTTTTCATGATGAAAGTGAGGAATATCCAGTGCAGGCCGGAGAAATTCAATTGGCGAAAGCAAGCTGAAAGCAATCTCCGGGTGTTTTTTCATGATTTCAAACTCTTCATGGGTAAGCTTGCCCGGTTTCAGCAGTATGTTGTCGGGCACTCCCAGTTTGCCTATGTCATGGAGCAATGCACCTCGTCGTATATGAACCAGCTTTTCATTGCCTATGCCCACCTCCCGTGCAACGCGGACCGTAAGGTCAGTAACACGCCTGCTGTGACCTTCAGTCTCCTTGTCACGGTAGTCAAGAGCACGTGACCACCCCTCAATGGTGGTGTCATATGCCGACAGGAGTTCAGAGTTGGAACTCTGCAGATTTTCGAATAACTCCGCATTATCGATTGCAATGGCGGCTTGTCCTGCGAGTGCTTCGACAAAATTCAGCCAGTCTGGCTCCGGGTTCAATGGTGCACGATGGAATAGCTCCAGCACCCCCTTGACCTTCCCTTTTGCGATGAGCGGAACCCCTACATACGATTTGAAACCTTCACTTTCTACGAGGGTTTTGGGAGCCGAACCCTCCTGCGCGGAAGCGATATCACTTTGGAAGAGGGTGCTGCGCTCCTTTGCCACTCGGCCTGCGCAGCTTTCGCCCATTCTGACACGAGCAAAATTTATGAGATCTGTATGAAAACCCTGTCCTGAAGCAAACTCCAGCGTCTGGCTGAAAGGGTTTAAGAGGAGGACCACGGCAGCATCGACATTAAGGCTTTTCAGAGCCTCCATCAAGAGCAATTTGAGGATTATGCGCAAATCGAGGCTACCGTTTATGGCTTTGTCGATATTGCGCAGGGCCGTGAGATTGTCCATATGACTCTTCAGCTTCTCTTGTGCCACCTTGCGCTCGGTGATTTCGGAAATTATGCCGTCATAGGAGATGATGACGCCGGCTTTATCCCGGCAGGGGACCAGGGTATCCCTGACCCAGCGTGTTGAGCCGTCTTTGTGGAGAATGCGATGCTCCGACTCCAGAATTGCGGTTTCAGTCAGAATGTTTTGGCTCATGGCAAGAACCTTTGGCTGGTCGTCTTCATGCACAATTTTGTACCAGAGATCGGGGACGGCCAGAAATTCCTCGATAGTATAGCCAGTCACCTTTTCACAGCCGGGCCGATGAACAGTTTCAGCGGATCGTTCTCCTGAAAAAGTGACTGTGTAGACATAGCTGGTCACGGATTTCAGTAGTCTCCGGTATCGTTCACTGCTTTCCAGAAGTTCCTGAGTCTGGGCCTGCACCTGTTCCTCAAGTTGCCTCCGGTAACGGCAGTTTTCGTCAAGAAGTCGGGCCCGTTCTAGGGAGCGGCTGATGATGATATTCAGGTCTTCTACCCTGACTGGCTTTACCAGATAGTCCCAGGCTCCCAGGCGAACCGCCTCGATGACGTCGGAATATGAACTTTTTCCTGAGATCACAATTACCGGAATATGAGGACAAGTGTTCCTTAATTCGCGAATGAAGGCCAAACCGTCCATCTCAGGCATTTCCATATCCGTTAAAATGAGATCGGGATTCTCCCGATCAAGGAGCTCGAGACCTTCTCTGCCATTTGCCGCCTCGAAGACTCGATATCCTCTTGTTTGGATAATTTCTCGCAGATATAAACGGGCAGCCCTTGAGTCATCGACTATCAACACAGAAGTTGATTCGTTCATCATTGTTTCTCTTTTCAGAAAGATTTCTTGCAATAAACCCATCATGTTTACTAGCCCTCACTTTCAGGAGTTATTCAATCTGCATCTCCAGCTCGACCCGATGAACCTGCAATTCGTGATGGAGCCTCAGCGGTTCTTCCCCTGTTCCAGCAGACTTAGCTGCACCTGTGCTATCTTTACAGGCTGTTCACCCGCCTGATGCCATGGTTTGTTTCTTCATGGTTCAAATCTGATAAAGTTGCATGGGTCCGGTGCCTGAGACAATGAATGTCTGAAGCTGCTTCCAGCCCCTCGTTTCTGCATTATCCCAATACTTTCTTTATCACTGCAATCAGCTGGTCCGGCTTGAAAGGCTTGACGATCCAGCCTGTGGCTCCGGCGGCTTTACCTTCCGACTTTCGGGAATCCTGGGATTCGGTCGTCAGCATGACGATCGGTATGAATTTATTGAGTGTTCCCGCACGCACGCCTTTGATCAGGCCGATACCGTCCATGTTTGGCATATTCAGGTCGGTCAGCAACATCTCAACTTTCAGCGTACTAAGCTTATTCAGGGCGTCGCGTCCATCAACCGCTTCAACAACCTCATAGCCGTTCTGCTTGAGGGTAAACGCCACCATTTGCCGTACACTTGCCGAGTCATCGGCCGTCATGATTACTTTTGCCATTATTTTGCACCTCCAAACAAGATATAGATAGAAACACCTCGAACCAACCGGGCGAACTCAGCCGCGTTATCGATGGTCAAGCGATCACAGCTGATTGTGGCAATTGAGCTGATTTCGCGGTATGAACTGTCAGGACCATGAAATCTCCTGTCAAAATAAATCCACGTTCGCGCCAAATTCAGAAATGCTTTCTGAAACATTCCCGGTGTCAGCCTTCTCGTCCGCGGCAAGCTGGCCGTTGCGCTTGTGGACAATCGTTTCGTGGATGTGTCGTTCGCTCTCCATGGTGTAGCGCTGTTCCATGTGGCAAAGACTCTGTTTAAATTCGCTGCTGGCGGGTTCAATCTGACGCGCCTGGCTAACAATACGTTCCAGTTCCACAAGCACACCGGTTGCCATCTCTTTTGTCCGCTCATGAACATCGATTCCGGCGGTTGCCTGTTCGATATCTTCAGTAAGGGACTGCACCCTGTCGCCTAGATTCGCAAGCAGTAAGAAAAGCTCACTGTTCATCTCACCCAGGGTGTGCAGAATTTCTACCAATTCCTTCTCGATTGAAACAACATGTGCCGCAGAACTTGATTCTTCGGCTTCCGTTGACGCCGAGAGATGGTTGGTTGCACTACGGATATTGTTCAATGTGGAGGAGACCAGTTCCGTCTGCCTGACCGCATCATCAGACAGACGCTTAATTGCCTCGGCCAACACCCCCAGGGCAGCCCCCTCGGGACCGGTATGAGCCGATTTGATCTGAGAGTTGAGCGCAATCAGGTCGATTTCGGAACCGATGAATTCAATATCGCTGACAACGGATGTAATCTGCAGAATGGTCTCGGCCACATTCTGCAGGGTAACCACCATGTCGTGGTCGGTCTTTGCGCAGCCGGTCAACACCGTTGTAACCGACAACATGTCCTTTTTAAGGGCATCCACGAACGAGCTGCCGCCGGAATCCCCCACATCGGCCACGGATAATGTTTCATGGGCCATAGCGGCCTGTTTGCCGGCAACGTCACGTAGGTTCTCCATGATTGTACAGACTGCAGTGTACAATTGCGACGAGGCGAAACGGAGTTGGGCTTCCTGAAGCTCGCAGACATCACCTACTTCTGATACCAGTTTCCTTCTGCGTTCATCATTCAGAGCTTCAACGTCAACGGCGTTCAGTTCAATTATCAACCGCTCAAGCGCCTCGACCACATGTTCCACCTGCTGACGGGTAATATCATGGGCCTGCTGAGATTCGACAACATCGCCGATGTTGGCAATGACATCCGCGGATACCTCTGAAACCATCGATCCGAAACGGGTGCAGCGATCATTGACGGCGATCAGTTCCTGAAGATTGTCAGCGGTTGCGGCTAGCGAGACCCGTATTTCGCTGGCCTGTATTTTCTCACTGGCATGAACCGCAGCCAGATTGGAATCGATCAAAGATGACGATGCATGGCGCTGGGCCAGGATCGCAGAGGATTTATCATTGACTTGGTGGGATAGTTTTTCCACATCAATGGCAAGATTCACGAAACCGCTTCCAAGCTCACCCAATCTTGAGCTTTCGATTTTTGTGGAGATGCTCAGCATGCGCAGGGTCTTGTTCATTTTTTGGAATCCCTGAAGAGGGTGAGTCACCTCTTCCAGCAGTTCCTGGACACGCGACAAAGTTATGCTGCTTTCAGCGTTGCGGGAGAGGGAATCATCCAGATATGTCTCCATGCCAGTCATTATCTGCTGAAGACGTTCGATGAGTATCTGGAGACGATCGCCCGAGACAACCTCCACCAGTTGACTGGCCATTTGGGAGATATCGACGGAGCGCTGATAAAACATCTGCATCTGTGAACCGATGTGCAGGAACTCATCTTCCGTAGTACTGGCCATCAGACGCAATGTCGAGAGAGAAGGAATTATTATGTCCCGCCAGGCGGTAAGCGTCTCATCTCCTGTTTGGACGTAACAGTCAAGTTGTGGCTGGGTCATGGCAACAGACATTGGATTCCTTTTTTTAGCAGATTTAGAGCACGCAGCTCTTGAACCAGTTTCTTTTTACCGATCTGTCTAGCGATTCAACAACTCGCTGAAGCAAATTACAGAACAACTAACATTGACTCTCATACTCAGCTGAATTCATACAGTATAATGACGAGCCTTGGGAGACCGTAGCCATACACCCCTTCAACCAAGCCACCTATACATCGACAGGATTAGACGCGGAATCCGCGTTTCCCCTGGGATGACAGCCAACTGGACAGACGCCTGGACAGATCCTGAAGTGGAAGGACTTCATCAACACCGCCCCGGGCTATCGCCTCCTTCGGCATACCGAATACCACACAACTCTGTTCATCCTGGGCCAGCGTACAAGAGCCTGCCTGATGCATCTCCAGCATACCGGCAGCACCGTCATCCCCCATGCCGGTCATGATTATGCCGATGGCATTCTTTCCTGCACAATTGGCCGCCGAGCGAAACAGGACATCGACTGATGGACGGTGGCGGCTCACTGGGGGGCCATCGGAAAGCTCGGTCACATAATGGGCACCACTCCTTTTCAAGAGCAGATGACGATTGCCCGGGGCAAGGTAGGCATGCCCCGGCAAGACACGTTCGCCACGGTCTGCTTCTTTCACCGCTATCTTGCAGAGGCTGTCGAGACGTTTTGCAAAGGTTTTCGTAAAGGCCTCCGGCATATGCTGGGTAATAAGTATCCCAGGACAGTCGGCGGGCATATCCACCAGAAACGCTTTCAATGCCTCGGTCCCGCCGGTGGACGCACCCAGTAGAATAACCTTCTCGGTCGTG
>JBGQDJ010000072.1:0-9403 GCA_041495805.1 Geobacteraceae bacterium | reverse complement strand
TATTATGCAAGTCACGGCGCTGAAGGGGTTTCCCGGGCCACCACCGCGGCGGTTGTAATGTCGTCGGTGATGATACTGATCTGGGATTATTTCCTGACTTCGGTGATGTTGTAAAATCAGTGTATAGCGGATAGCGAATAGAAACCTTCTAACCGCTAACCGCTAATTTCTTGTTTTTGAGAGGTTGTTGTGAAAACCGTGATTGGGTCGGCCATCAATGTGCTGCGATTGACAACAGGACTGCAGCCTCCTGTGCGAAAGACAGAGACCGGGCCATCAATGATCAAGCTGATCAATGTGACGAAGTCTTTTGACAGCCAGGTTGTGCTCAACAATCTCAGCATGGATATACTCACGGGTAAGATCACCTCCATAATCGGTCCTAGCGGCGAAGGGAAAAGCGTTCTTCTCAAGCATATGATCGGGCTGTTGAAGCCTGACAGCGGAGAGGTGGTGGCGGACGGCGATGTGATTTCCAGTATGAGGGGGAGCAACCTCAACCGTGCACGGGAAAAATTCGGCATGCTTTTCCAGAATGCAGCCCTCTTCGACTCCATGACAGTGTTCGAGAACGTGGCATTCCCCCTGGAGGAAAAGACCCGCCTCTCTCCGGCCGAGATACGGGACCGGGTGCATGAGGCACTGGCCCATGTGGGTCTCAAGGGAATTGACAAAAAATATCCCGATATGCTCTCCGGAGGGATGAAAAAACGGGTCGGGCTTGCACGGGCGCTTCTGCTCAACCCCAAGATCATCCTTTTTGACGAGCCAACCACCGGTCTGGATCCCATTATATGCAGGGCCATCCATCAGTTGATACGGGATACCCACAAGAGATTCGGCTATACAGCGGTCATTGTGTCACATGAGATACCGGAGATTTTCGAAATTTCCGACCAGGTCGCCATGCTGTACAGAGGTCAGATAATCGAGCAGGGCAAAGCCAGGGATATCCAGCGTTCAAGCCATCCGGTGGTGCGCCAGTTCATCAACGGCAGTCTCGATGGCCCGATACGGCTGGTTACTTGAAAACTAAAGGAGAGGTTGGCGGATATAACCTCGCCACAGGTGAGTTATGAAACGAGTAAATTTGGAAGCGATTGTCGGGATATTCGTGTTGATAGGCTTGATTTGCCTCACCTACCTATCCGTCAGGCTTGGTAAAATGGAGTTGTTCGGGGGAGACTATTATCAGGTTTACGCCGATTTCGACTCCGTATCCGGACTGAAGAGCGGGGCCGCTGTGGAGGTCGCGGGGGTTGAGGTGGGCCGTGTCAGCAAGATCATCCTCGACCCCAAGTCCGGCAGCAAGGCGCGTGTTTTCTTGCAAATCAAGGGAGGAATCAAGCTGCAGGACGATGTTATCGCCGCTGTCCGGACCAGTGGCATAATCGGCGATAAATTCATCCAGATGAAACCGGGGGGGTCGGACAGAATAGTTGCCGCCGGTGGACGGATTCGAGATACGGAATCCTCGGTTGACCTGGAGGAATTGATAAGCAAATATATCCACGGCCAGGTGAACTGAAGCTCTGTATAAACTAGCTTATGACGTTGGCGTATCACCGGTATCGAGCGAAGAGAAAAACATACCCGTAAACGTGGTAAAGGAAGAGCCTCCCCTGCTGAACGGGGAGCCGGCTTGATGCCGCATATCTGACAAGACGTGATTTATGAGAGGTGAAGAATGATTATCAAGGTGTTTGTAGTACCATTTGTGCTGGCCTGCTTTATCCTGTCGGGGACCGGAATGGCCATGGCTTCCGTTACCGCGGAAGTGAAGAAGGCAGTGGATGAGGTGGTAAAGCTGGTATCTGACAAGGAGTTGAAAAAGTCCCAGAACGAAAAGAAAAAACGCAAGGCCCTGAGAGAAACAATCGAAACGATATTCGATTATGGAGAGATGACCAAACGCGCGATTGGAGGACACTGGAAAGAACTTTCCGCTCCTGAAAAGAAGGAAATTACCGGACTTTTCCAGACCCTCCTGGAAAATTCATATGCGAACAAGATCGAGTCGTACAATAACGAAAAGGTAATATACCTGAAAGAAGATACTGAAGATAATTATTCCGAGGTCAAAACGAAGATCTTGACCGCCAAGCGCGATGAATACTCCGTTGATTACCGGCTCATGAACAAGGATGGTCGCTGGATGGTGTATGACGTGGTGATCGAAGGGATTAGTCTGGTCTCAAACTACCGTACCCAGTTCAGCAAGATAATAAACAATCAGGGTTTCAAGGAACTGGTGAAAAAGTTGCGCGCCAAGAACAGCGTGGAGATCAAACCGATATAGCCATGGGAAAATAGCGGCAAGTACAGTGTGTTATCCGGTTAAAACTTCTGTAAGGCAATCGGACGGAAAAGCGGAAAGCTCCATATACATGTATGCGCATAACCCGAGGAATGGGGCCTGGCCGGAATAGCCCGCATGGAATCGGCTTACTGTGCAACGCAGCATGTGGACTTTCTGCGAAGCCGTCTTTTTTTGTTGACAAGTATATGATGTGGCAAGTTAATATGGACTTAAATGAACACCGTCAGCATGCGCAACTCCCAATGAACATAAAATCAGACTTTGAGAAAAGTCAAACTGAACAGGAAAAGGGATTTAACTTATGAAACTCGGGTTTGTCGGTTGGCGCGGTATGGTAGGATCGGTTCTCCTGCAGCGGATGCAGGAGGAGAATGATTTCGCCGGGATTGAAGAAACGGTGTTTTTCACCACCTCCCAGTTGGGACAGCCTGCCCCGATGAACGCAGGCACGCTCCAGGATGCTTCCGATATCTCCCTGCTTAAGAAGCTGGATGTAATTCTCACCTGCCAGGGGGGAGACTACACCAAGGCGATTTACCCGGAACTGCGCAAAAGCGGCTGGAAGGGCTTCTGGATCGATGCTGCAAGCACCTTAAGGATGGAGCCCGATGCCGTGATCATACTCGATCCGGTCAACCGTAACGTCATTGATAATGCCCTTGCAAAGGGAATAAAGGACTATATCGGCGGCAACTGCACCGTCAGCCTCATGCTGATGGCACTGGGTGGACTTTTCCGGGCAGGGCTTGTGGAGTGGCTCACCTCCATGACCTACCAGGCCGCTTCCGGCGCGGGCGCGCCCAACATGCGTGAACTCCTCAAGCAGATGGGCGTTGTGCATGGCTCGGTCGCGGAGATGCTCAATGCCCCGGCATCGGCCATCCTCGAAATTGACCGAAAGGTTGCCGAAACCCTGCGGAGCGAAGCTCTCCCAACGAAAGAGTTCGGCGCCCCGCTGGCGGGCAATGTGCTCCCCTGGATCGACAGGGAGGTGGAAGACGGCCAAAGCCGCGAGGAGTGGAAGGGTTACGCCGAGACCAACAAGATACTCGGCGCGGTTTCGCCAATCCCGGTGGATGGAATATGTGTCCGCGTCGGCGCCATGCGCTGCCACAGCCAGGCCCTGACGATAAAGCTGAACCGTGACCTGCCGATCGCCGACATCGAAAACCTGCTGGAAAACGACAACCAGTGGGTAAAATTCATTCCCAACACAAAGGCCGAGACCATTGCCCACCTGACCCCGGCGGCGGTCTCCGGTTATCTGACCGTTCCAGTGGGCCGAGTGCGCAAGATGCGGATGGGTCCTCAGTATATTCAGGCCTTCACCTGCGGTGACCAGCTCCTGTGGGGGGCCGCCGAACCATTGAGGAGGATGCTTCGCATCCTTTTGGAGAAATAGGCGAGACTTGAGGTGAGCGGGGGAATCTAAGGGGGACAGGCTTCGGCCTCTCCTCCTTTTTATTCGGAAGCAGGCAGAGCGCAACAGGCTTGAGAAAATAACATCAGAACAGTGATAACTGGATAAGCGCTATCAAAGTCATGATCGCCGCCCAGATCATCCCAAGGCTGGACATTTCGTCATCCGTGAAGGATTCGGATTTTCTGCGGGTTTCTTCGGTGAAATAATTATTTTCCATTAAACGTCTCTCTTTCTGAGTGGGAAAAACGAAGATCGTCTGAGGAGCTTATCCATATGGACTCGACGACTTTTCCCCCTCGAAGTTTAATTGGCGGAAAAATTCCAGAATTATCCAATAAAAAGCATTTACTGTACCATTTCTGTAATTATTAATTATTGGCCACAATTTCAACATATTACAAAGCCGATCATCGATATTGCCAAAGAGTGGATAGGTGCAAATATTTGCCCGGTTTTTAATGAGAAGCGCTGCAAAATAAATCCAGCACGGGGTTTCCGCGTATGCAAAAAACTTGCTTGTGAAAAATATCAGGCAACCTTGAAACTTAAAACATCCGATTGGAAACTTTAGGTTGACAATCATGTGATGATAAACACTAAATAAAGAAATAACAGCATGGTTCGCTGCGGGCAACGACGGGGATTACAGCAAAGAAGGGGACAAAAATGGGCAAGAAATGGAACATCGCTCTGGTCGGAGCAACGAGCGAGCTTGGCGGGCAGATGATTGAATGTCTCGAAGAGAGGAAGTTCCCGGTCGGCAAGATCATATACCTTTCGGAAAGTGGTGTCGGAGAGATAATGGAGTTCAAGGGGAAGCCGGTGGTAGTGGAAAAGCCGGCCCATGATTCCTTCGCCGGTATCGATATCGCTCTCTTTGCCGCGGGGAGCAGGCTCGCCAAAGAGTTATGCCCTTCGGCCGCCGGGGCCGGCGCAACCTGCATAGACAGCTCAAGCGCCTGGCGCATGGACCCGGCTGTGCCGCTTGTGGTGCCCGATGTGAACCCCCACGCAATTGCCCTGTACAGCGGCAAGGGGATCATCGCCAGTCCGGGCTGCTCATCAATCCAGATCGCAATGGCGCTCAAGCCGCTCCACGACTACGGGCGGATCAGGCGGGTCGTCGTCTCCACTTATCAGGCGGTTTCCAGCGCCGGCAAAAAGGCTATTGAAGAGTTGCACTTCCAGACCATCGCCGTTATGAGCGGCAAAACGGTCAAATGCAGAGCATTGCCGCACCGTATCGCCTTCAATTGCCTGCCGAACACCGGCCCCATCGGCGACAATGGTTACACCAGGGAAGAGATGCAGATTGTCGACGAGACCGGGAAGATCATGGAAACGGATGTCAGGGCCACCGCTACCACCGTGCTTGTGCCGGTCTTCTACGGTCTTTGCCAGGCATTGAACGTCGAGACCGGGAAGAAGATCTCTACGGCCAAGGCCCGCGAGATCCTTGCCAACGCCCCAGGATTAAAGCTGGTGGATGACGTGGCCAAAAACGTATTCCCAATGCCGAGCGAGGCTGCCGGGCAGGATATGGTTTTTGTCGGACGTATCCGCGAAGACGAGTCGATCAAAAACGGCCTCAATCTCTGGCTGGTTGCCGACAACATCCGCAACGGAGCATCCAACGCGGTGCGGATAGCGGAGTTGCTGATCGAGAAGCATCTTAAGCGTTAAGGATGATCGGTCTTTGAATTTGACGGAACGCTTTACTGGTTGCCGGCACGGATAAGATGCACGGCCGTTGCCTTGAAGGAGGCAACTACCCGCTTCCCCTTCTCCATATGCAGCGCGCTCAGGGATTGCTGGGTAAGAGAGGCAACCAGCGGGAATCCGCAATCGAGATGGAGTTTGTAGTACCCCCCCATGGAAACAATTTTATCGATGATTGCCGGGAAAACATTCCTTGCGCTGGTTGCTCCCCCCTGATCTGTGATGATGGTGATATTCTCGGGGCGGACGCAGAACACCGCCTCGTCCCCCACCCTTGCGCTGCCGGCAAGCTCGATGGGGCGTCCCATCACCATCACTGTGAGCAACCCTTCACTACAGGCGGTCACTTTTCCGGAGAGGACATTCTCCATCCCCACGAATGATGCGACGAATTCATCGGCGGGGCGGTTCATCACCTCAACCGGCGGGCCGCTCTGGACAATTCTTCCCCGGTTCACGACCGCCACACGGTCCGACAGGCGCAGGGCCTCCAGCTGGTCATGGGTCGCCATTATCGCCGCGGTATTCGTTTCATCCAGGATACGCTCCAGGTCTTCGGTCAGCGCCAGCCGGGTTGGAGGGTCGAGTGCGGAGAACGGTTCATCAAGGAAAATCATCTCCGGTTCAAGGGCAAATGCCCGCGCCAGGCTCGTCCGCTGTGCCTCGCCCCCGGATATTTTACGCGCGGAACGGTCGGCCATGTGCGCCATGTTAAACAACTCCAGCGTTGACATGACCCTTTTCTTCACATCCCCCCGCGCCATGCCGCGAATTTTCAACCCCGCCGCGACATTCTCATAGACCGTTGTATCGAATAACAGGGGCTCCTGGAAAACCATGGCAAGCTTGCGGCGATAGGCCAATACGGATCGGCCCGCGGTGATGAGTTCACCATGGCAGCGTATTTCTCCAGTCGTTGGAGGAATGAGACACGCCATGGTCAAGAGGAGGGTTGACTTCCCGGAGCCGTTGGGACCTATGAGCGCAAGCACCTCTTTCTCGCGGAGCTGCATCGACGGAATATCGAGCACCCGGACTCCGCCGCGGACCACGGTAAGGTTACTTATCTCGAGGATGAGGGGACCGGCGTTGTTCATCGCGGCCGCTCCCGCTGCTGAATCCGCGTAAGGATGTAGTTTATCACAAAACAGAGGAGGAGCAGGATAACGCTTAATGCTATGGCGACATCAAAGTTGCCGCGACCGGTTTCCATGACCGTGGCGGTTGTCAGGACCCGCGAATATCCCTTGATGTTCCCACCCACCATGATGGAAGCCCCTACCTCTGAAATTACCCCGCCGAAGCCGGCCATGACACCCGCAAGGAGAGGGAGGCGCGCTTCTCTTATGAGGATCAGCACCATCTGCAGCCGGGTGGCGCCGAGAGCCAGGATCTGGAGCTTCAAATTGGCAGGGAGATTCTGGATGGAGGCAAGCGTAATACCGGTAACAATGGGCGAGGCTATGATCGCCTGGGCAAGGATCATGGCGGTCGGTGTATACATGATGTCCAGGAAGCCAAAGGGGCCGTTGCGCCAGAGGAAGATGGTTACAAAAAGCCCCACCACCACCGGTGGAAGCCCCATCCCAGTGTTGACGATACTCACCAGCAGCCGCTTGCCGGGAAACTCCGCCAGCGCCAGGAGGGTGCCGGAAGAAATTCCCAGTACCAGGCTGATGAGCGTGGCCGTCCCGGAAACCTTCAGAGAGAGGAAGGTGATATTCAGCACTTCAGGGTCAAGGGTGACGAGAAGCGTAAAAGCTTTGTAAATCCCTTCGAGAATCAGTTCCATTCAACTACCGGTCTGTCCGGTTTTTTCCTCGCTTTTCAGATTTTACTTCGATAATTTTACTTCGATAATCTCCATGTCGAGAAGGTTGATGAATAGAATTCTCCTGCTCAGACATCTCCCTTCCCGAAGGAGGATTTTGCACGCCTCCGCGACCTGCAGGCTGGCGATCACGCCCGGAGTGAATGAGGGATTGCCGAAGTCAGTTTCAATCCCCTTGATAGGCGGCGTCATACCGAATATCTGGGGAGAAATGTTCTCCCCTGGCAGTTGGGTCGCCACCTGCCCATACCAGCCACCGATCGCCCCATGGACCACTGGAACAGACATTTCATGACAGATCTGTGCCAGTTCCAGGCGGGCCGTAATCGTGTCCAACCCGTCGATAACCACATCGGCACCCTCCACCAACTCCCGGCCATTGTCATGTAAGAAATGAGTCTTCAAGGGGGTTACATTGATCGCGGGGTTGATGGCCTTGACCCTTTCAAAAGCCACGTCGACCTTTGGACGGTTCAAAACATCGGAGGAAGAGAGGATCTGGCGGTTGAGATTGTGCTCTTCGATGACATCGTAGTCTATAAGGACGAGATTACCTACCCCGAGTCGGGCAAGCTCTTCTATTACATAACCGCCCAATCCGCCGCAGCCGATAACGACAGCCCTGCTCCTGAAAAGGGTGTATTGCTGAAGCGTGGAGATGCAATGCCTGTTGCGCTGATAACGCGCCGGTAAAAGACCCATTTCCAGGGCCGCTTCCTCCACCTTGTGCAGGCTTAGATTGAAGCGTTCCGCGGCGGCAACCTGGGCTGCGCAGGGGAGAAGGTCTCCCTGGGCCTCTTTCAGCAGAAAATCGCGCAATTGGAGAATGTCCGGATTGATCATTTATCTTAATTCAATGGAAAGTTTTATGATTTCACCCTTCAAATACGTGTTGCCCTCAGTCAGGCATGAGGGATCGAGAGGTTGCCCGTTCTTCGCTTTCAGATCGCATAAGTGCCGTTGGGTGTCCGGGTGGAGGTGAAAAAAGTCGGACAATTCGGAGGGTGTCATTATTATCCCCCGTTTGAGGAAACCGGGTCCCAATTCGGGTAAAAGCAGGTTAAAAAGCTTGATGCGGACCAGACCTTCAAAACTCTCAGAGGGGATTCCCTTCTCCGTGGAAGTAAGGGCGTCGCGCATGGCGGCATAAAAACTCCCCCGCCTCATGGAGGCCCCGACAACACCCGGCATCGCAGCGGAAAGGGCGATGGTCGAGTGGTCCCTGACCGGCGCTTCATCCGTATTGTCGATTGCCTTTCCGTCAAGAAAGATGGTCGTGATTCTATCCGAGATATATTCGTGGTCCAAACCGAACTGTTCATGGAGGAGATTTTCGACAGTGCATGGAAGCCGTGCCGTAACAAGGAACCCCTGCTGCATGATCGGGAAGAAATCTCCAATCCTTTCCCTGTCCATGGAAAGAGATATTGGTGTCGGCAAAATCCCCTCTTTTCCCGCGCTCCTTCCCCTGTTACCGGACATATGTCACCCCCCGCCGATGGGTGGGAATATACCGATCCGGTCTTTATCCTCAAGCACCCACTCTTCTCGTTCGTAATGGTGGTTGACCATGGTCAAGAGGCGAATGGCCGGGTCAATCGCCAGAATATCGCGGAGTTCTCCAACGGTAGTTCCTTCAGAGACCTCAAGATGGAATTCGCGCTCCCCGAAATATGGGAGATCGGGATTATTGCATTTTAGACCGGCAAAGAGTCTGATCTCCAGCTTCACCCATGCACCCCCAATCAAAAGATATACTCCGAGTAGAGAGGGAGACGGCCCCTCCCATAACAGAGACGCTATTTCTGATCATCCCAGTTGAATACCTGGTCCAGCTCATCGTCCGTCACAGCAAATGTGATATTGTGGGGCGCCACCTTCTCTGTGTAGAAGTAGCGGGGCAGTCGGTCATGCTGGGCGGTGAAGCCGGCCCTTTTGTTGAAATCACGCTCGATGGAAAGCACCTTTTTCCCCAGCGCCACAACATCATCGCCGGTCATGTTGACACCATAGAAGGCATTGAGCATATCCAGGAGGGCCTGAAAGGTCTCGGGCTGGTCCATGATGGCAAAGGCTATGAAGAGGCACATGCCGGTTGAGTCGATTGCAG
>JBGQDJ010000071.1:0-9455 GCA_041495805.1 Geobacteraceae bacterium | reverse complement strand
GGCGATCATCGCGGCCTGCCTGACGGGGCTGATGATCCTGCTCTTCCTCGGGAGCTGGCGGAGCACCGTGATCATCGCCGTCTCGATCCCCCTTTCCATCCTGACCTCGCTCATCGTGCTTTCCGCGCTCGGCGAGATCAGCGGGAATATGTTGTGGAAATGGGCAAGGTCCGGCCGGGTGCGACGGATGATGGCCGAAATTTCATGGTACGTTTCAGCGGACCAGGCGTAGTTCAGCGCCAGCCGTATCCGTTTTGCAACCGTCGAGTCATCGATATCGTCATTGAAGCGCTCGAAAGGGATGATCTCAATGCCGTTCCGCTCAAGGAGTGTCCTTTCATTGCGGAATACCGCGTCCTCGCCGCTGGGGGCGGAGGAGCGGTAGTAGTTGTGGGCGAGGAGGATTTTCATGGCTCTTTGCCGTTGCGCATGACACTATGCAGATTTCCGGAGCCTGCAAGAGCCGACCGGATTGCGGCATCCAGGTTATTGATGGTAAAGTGAAGACCTATACGGCCGGCGGCCTCAACCGACTTCGCTCCCCACGCTTTGCGTTTGAAATCGGGAAGATCGATGATCTCAGCAAGGGTGCAGGCAATTTCACCCGGGTCATGGGGATCAAAGACCAGGCCGTTATGCCCATGCTTCACCAGCTCGGCGGTTGCTGAAGCAAAATTCGATGCGGCGAGCGGTATACCCGCCGCCGCCGCCTCATTGAGAACGATTCCCCATTCATCCTCCAGCGAGGGGAAGACGAACGCATCGGCCAGCGCATAGTAGCGGGGAAGCTCTCCAGGCTGAACAAAAGGAATGCCGACATAGCGAATGCCGCTCTGATCGAGCATTTCCCGGACATGCGGCGGCATTTCACCGCCAATGAAAAGAAAAGAAGAGCGTGAGCGGTACAATGACGGGAGAGTTATAATTCCTCGTGCCAGTTCAGCCAAACCCTTGCGGGAGGTCATTTGCCCCACATAAAGGAAAACTGCCCCGGACAATCCGAGTTCGTTGCGCAACCCGGCGGCACCAAAGCGAAAGGCCTCCACTCGTTCGTGATACTTTTCCACATCGACTGTATAAGGCGTTTGAAAGATTTTCACGGCTGGGACTTTGAGAGAACCGACCAGATAGCACGATGCCTCGCTCATATTAGTGCAGACTGCCGGAGCGCCTTCTAAAAGCCACCTGCGGAATCTCTCACGCAGACGGCTATTGTTCCGTTCAGTATGGGGAGAAAGACATGCCCATGGAATGACCGGCACAGCATGCATACGGCCGTAAATCTTTCCTATCAATGTCCGCATACCGAGTTCGCTGGTTACGATCACGTCGGGTTTCCAGGCGCGAAGTTCTTGCCAGAGCCCGTAGGGAAAGTGGAGATAGCCTGATTTGCCGGGCAGTCGATTCAGATCGAGGACAAGGTTAGCGCACCGTTTCACTCTGAAACCATGGGGCCTTACGTCATTCATATCATATTTGCAGGCGGCTTCTTTTTCAAGACCGACAATAACCCGGAGTTCCCATCCGCGTTCGGCCAACCCATCGAAGACGTCTACCCAATATGGAGCAAGCATATTCATGACAATCGCCAGCCGGGCCATCAGCTTCTCCGGGAATCAGGGTTAATGGAACAGAGAAAATTTTCGAGTTCAACAGCCGCCCGCTCAACGGAAAAGGAAGAGTTGAAGCGTTCGGCCGCGGCCTTTGCCGTGGCATGATACCGCGGCTCGTCATCCAGCAGGCGGATCAGAGCCTCGGCGGCTGCATCCGGGTCATCGAGGCTCCAGGAAATCCCTTCCACCCCGTCGCTGAATATCTCGCTTATCCCCCCAACAGGCGCCGCGGCAACCGGGATACCGGCAGCCAAGGCCTCGATGAGCGCCATGGGAAGATTCTCCATGGTTGCACTGTGAACATACATGCGATATTCGGGAATAAGGGTAGCGGCATCGGCCCGGTAACCGGAGAAATGAACCTGCTCCCTTATGCCGAGGGCAACGGCCAAAGCGATGAGTGATGCTCGGTCAACCCCGTCGCCGATCAGGGTCAGGGAATATTGCCTCCCTCGCCGAAGCGCGGCCGCTACGACCCTGAGGAGAAATCCCTGGTTTTTCCGCGGTTCCAGGGTTCCAATGGAGACGAGATCCCCCTTGGACTCATCACCGGTAAACCGGGGAGCAGGCTTGGCGAAATTGGGCACAATGGCGGCCGGCACCCCGCGAATGTCGGGGATTTCCCTCTCCAGGGAGTTTCGCATGAAGCGCGATACAAAGACGATCCCGTCGAGGGAGGGGAGCACCCGCTGCTCCAGGGCTCTTATTCGTTTGTAAAAGTATCCGTTCTCCCTGATCTTTCCTTTTTCGGCCCATTCAATCGCTTGGGAAACATTGAAATGGACCGCCATGGCAACCGGCTGGAGACAGCCGGTTCGCGCCTCCAGAGCCGCCTTTGCGGAGAGAGGGCACTGGGCGTATACGATCTTCGGCCTGTTGTCGGCCAGTTCACGCCGGAGCGCCAGCCGCAGAAAACGATAGTGCCAGTAGCGATACCACCAGACGCTCAGCGGGCCGCACAGGGGGTCAATGACCCTGCGAACGGCAAAAACCGGATAGACAAGCGGCCGGGGATTGGCAAAGGGGGTAATGACGCGGACCTCCCGTCCCCTGGCTGTCAGGTATTCCCTGAAGGCCCCAATATGCGACTGGACCCCGGTTTCGCCCTCCTCCCGTAGAAGGGTGGCAATTATTATTGCGCGGCTTTTACCCTCCTCCATTATAGAAACCCCATTACTTTCGCACTGCATGGCCTGTCAAAATGATCTGCCCGTCCGTTTCAGGAATGGAACCGTCCTTAATACCCTGACCAGATCAACAACCCCACTCTTATGGAGAGTGAAAATGTGTATTAAAAGATAGACAGCAAAAAGAACAGGGAGCAGCGCTGCCGGTGTCGGAATCCTCAGCATCAGAAACAGTATCGCCGGAGTTATGAGCCAGATCCATTGAGAGCATCTGATAAGGGTGGAACCGGGAAACCGTTTTCGGAACATCAAATAGTTGGCAATGCTGAAAAATATGAAGCTTGCCAGGTAGTAACCGGTCACCGCTCCGCTAAAACCTTTAACCAGTATTGCAAAGGCGAAGAGACTTATCAGCAGCGAACTCCCCTGAACCGCGGCGCTGTACCTTGAATGGCCGGTTCCCTGCAACGCCTTGTAAAGCGGTTCTGTCATATAGTAGATCGAAAAAGCGATAAGCATGGCCGGAAACAATCTCCCCGCGTCGGCGAAATCCCTTCCCAGCCACCAGACCATCAATTCCTGCCCGAAGGAGAGCCCGAAAATGCTCAGCGGGAGAAACACGGAAAACCCCAGGAGGAATATGGTCCGGATCAGGTCCGTCAACTCACCGTGATCACGGGACAGGTAGGCCGAAGCAGCGAAAGTGCCCCCCATGGGAGCGCCCACTACTGCTACAACCTGGCAGCAGAGACGGGCTGATATCTCGAAACCGGCCACCGCCGCCAGATCGTAGTTTCTTGCCACCAGCACCTTGAGGAGCGGTTCACGGACGGCAATGATAATTGAGGCGACCAAGACGCCGGAACCGAAACGCATCATCAGAGCCAGCACGGACATTTTAAACAATGCCGGCCGGGGACGGACGCAGGGGAACTGACGGTACATCCGCCGGACAAATGCGCCGAGGACAAATAAGTTGCCGGCAAGGCTTACCATCCCCAATGCATAGAGAGTGGGAGCAAAAGAGAGGGCCGCAAAGGTCCCCACAGCGTTGAGTATCAGCCACTTTGTGAAGACAAGTTGAGAGTAGGCATACTCCTGATAACCCTCAAGTACTCCCTGGAATGCGCCGGCAACAAACCGTGCTCCAAAGCCGGCTGCGAAAATCGTCATGACATAGGCAGTCTCTTGCCGGAAGCGGACTGGAACCCGCAGGAGTTCCTCTATAACCGGCCCGGCAAAGGCCATAGTGGATGCAAACACAATAAGGGCAATTGCCAGATAGGTCCAGAAGACCGCGTTGAAATAGCTGTCTACCCGCTTGACATCGTCCGCCTCCCGTGCCGCATGATAGGTCAGGCTGCTTGTCAGGCCGAAGTCAGTGAACGAGAAAACGTTAACGAGCAGACTCCCGAACGCCCAGACCCCGAATTGCTCGGGACCGAGACTCCGTGCCACGAAGGGAGTCAACAGGAGATAAACCGGGATCGCCAGAAATGCCCGGACCCCGCCGGAAACAGCCCCGCGTGACAGCTTCCGCCTGATGGCGCCGTTGTCCATTCAGGTCACCTTCTGCTGTTTATGTCGGCGTCTGTTTGTTTCCTCTATTACATCTGATAGTAAGGCAACATGCCTTGATGTGATTTCCGCCGGCGAAAAAATATCAAGTGCCCGCGAACGGGCTGCCTCTCCCAGCTTAAAGCGCGATGCGGGATTGCAGGCAAGTTTTTCAAGAACATCAAGCAAAGCTCTCACGTCACCCGGAGAATAAAGAATCCCGCTCTCTCCATCAACGACAAGTTCGGGGTGGGAACCCCCATTTGCCAATACCACCGGCAATCGCGCCAGCATTGCTTCTCCCACGGCGATTCCGAAACCCTCCAGATATGCCGGATTAACATAGATGTCCATTGCACGGAGAAAGTTTCCGACCTCAACTTTATAACCTAGGAATTTGACCTGGCCGGAAATACCAAGCTCCCCAGCAAACGCCTCCAATTTCCTCCGGAGCGGCCCATCCCCGATGAGGAGCAGGCCGCTGTCCGGGCACCGCCTGTTAAACGAGGCAAAGGCGCTCAGCAAGGTCCGTTGATCGCGAAGTCCGATCATTCCTCCCACATGGCCGACCACAATGGTAGCGTCTCCCCATCCCAGGGCGCTCCTCACCACATTTGCTTCGCGGGTTGTCTGCCTCTCTTCCACAGGGCATGGCAGAACGGTTGTCCGTTCAAAGGCGACGCCGCAGCAATTTCCGACTGAGTCCCGAGTATGGGCCGAATTGCAAATAATCAGGTCGGCCCTACGCATGAACATCCCCTCGATGAATCTCTGACGCCGCGACCAGCCACAGGCGCTGCCATGGATGTGATGAACCAGCGGTAACCTGCATACTTTCGCGGCAATCAGTCCCGTCACGATGGGTCTGGTAAAATGAGTGCAAATCACATCGGCATGGTACTTACGGGCTGTTTCTATTGCAGCTGTCGTGATGGCAAATGGTGAGAGGGTATCAATCGACACCACCTCGGCACCGAATTTCAGGAAGCAGTCTCTCAGAGGAACAGCCCGATAACAGACAAAGACAAGGGAAGTCCTTTTCTGTCGCGCATATTGCGCGAGAGCGAGAAGCATACGGGCGGTTCCGCCGATATCGGAAAGTCCTTCGATTATGTGGAGTTGGGTAATTTCTTTTGGCACCACGCACTGACACCTTCCGCAACCACAATTTGTTGCTCGCGCTGATGATCTCTGCGTTCCCCGGCAAGCAATGATCCAATCAACGACAATAAAGGGCTGATATTGTTTTTCTTTCGGAAAAGATCATTTTTCAGGCATTTCTGTCCAGAATGTCCGGGCCGTCCCTTTGAAAACAGTACCGGCCAGGATGGCAACCTGCTGTTCGGACAGCTGAGGCCGATGGTAAAAGGCTGTGCCGCCAGCTTTCAGAGCCCTTGCGAGCCGGACAAAATCGGCAAGGAGCCTTCCGTCGAATGGGACAGCCCCATGGTCCAGGATGGCAAAGTCGGCAAGCAGCATAACCATCTTTTTCCCATCATTAAACTGTTGCCGTGCGTTTGCCGCCGTTTTCCAATCGGGGCAGAGCCCATAGTCCATATGAAAGACCACATCGACCAATCCCTTGTTAGCCCAGGCGATGGCGTCGTTCCCTTGCGAGAGAAAATAGTCTGAATTGAGCGAACTGTCGACGCTGATAATAAGCCCAGGGCGAATACGACGCGCTTTCACCGCAATGGCGGAAACTATGTCACCCACAGCGTGCCTGTTCCAATCCCGTATGGATATTGCAGCATCTTTCCTATTGGTAGAATCGCCGATATCCGCCAGGAGATCACGACCGGCAAACCGCCGATAATCGGCGCGGCATGACGCCCCGGTGCAGTTCCCCAAGCTCCGGATATAGT
Source organism: Geobacteraceae bacterium (assembly GCA_041495805.1). Lineage (GTDB taxonomy): Bacteria > Desulfobacterota > Desulfuromonadia > Geobacterales > Geobacteraceae > JBGQDJ01. Next base: position 3,293 of record JBGQDJ010000071.1, on the reverse strand, counting down.
CGAGGTTAATGCCGTCTACCCGGTAACGCCGGACCACGTCGGTAATCAACCCAACGATAAAAGAACGGAATAGGGGGTTGTGCACATCATATGCGCCGGCAGGAACCCCATCTCCGGCAAACTCCGGGAATGCGCCTCCATCCCGGCGCATGACCTCAAACCAGGGATGGACCTCTATTCCGCTCATATGGGCCTGTTCGATCAAATAGGCCAGCGGGTCGCCTGCCCTGGACTTTGCCCTAACGAGTGTCGGCGGCATCGGCGCCAGTGTGCTCGGATAGAGGGCGTTACCGCCATACCAGACGCAGGGGATGTAGACATTGAAACCGGCCTTTTTTATCGTGGCGATGACACGATCCGTCGCCGCCCGTGATGTGGCCCATTCCATGTCTTCATCGAAGATGACACGGCTCTCCCGAAGTGTGCCCCGTGCGTCCCGTGAAGGTTCGGGTATCGGTACCCGTTCCAGGAGTTGTTTATTCCATGACGCCTTTCGCTCCCCGGCACGCGCCTCTCCCCCTTCCCGTTTGGCGAAGATATTTGCAATGTCTCCATCACTCAGGGCGTAATCCTGCGCCGTCAACTCCGCAAAAAGAGCATCGGCTCGCCGCCCGGCCACCATCGATGTGCCACGGTCGCTCCCTATGAACAAGGGTCCGCGCGGCAAGAAATCTCCTGCCATCGAGAGCCTGGTTTCCGCCACACGATCACCATTGACATAGAGACGGCAGAAACCGGCAGGGCCGCTCCGCCAGGTGACGGAAATTTCCGACCATTCCCCATTAGCGATCTCAATGGAAGCGGAACAGTGGGCGAACTCCTCGTTATTGAAGATAAAATAAAGGCGCTGCGCGCCGGTCGGCTCCCACCACCCCTGGGAAATGACCATGTAGCCACTCTTTGCGTCCCCCCAGCGCATCGAGAAAAGCGGCCGGGACTCCTCCGTCCTTTTCCAGAGCGGTTTGACTCTGAGTGAAAGTGTCCCCTCGCGGCCTCTCATGCCGGCCGGCGGATCAATCTCTCCCCACCCCCCTCCCGATATCCTGATGGCTTGCACGCCCTCTTCAGTGCTAAAGGCGGCACCCCCCTTCAGCCGGAGTGACGGTGAATCAAGAAGGCTGCGGGGGTGCGTTCCACTTTCAGTTGCCGGGGTAGCGGAATCGGCGCCGCACCGGCCGGAAGCCGGCAGCGCGATAAAAATAAGACAGAGAAGAGCAGGGAGAAGGCGCCGAAAATTTCTGCAAAGGGTCATGCGGGGTACCAGGCGCAACCTGTTGACTCGACTGGATGCGGCTCCTCGACAGCATTCCGCCGCCGCAGACTTAACGCGAACACGACCAGGCCCCAGAACAGAATGCTGTCGAAGACAGCCGCGGAATAGATCACGTTCTGAGCGATATTGGTAACTAATAGAAAAACCAGGCAAGCGAACTCGGCGGGGTACCGTCTGGACCAGTCACGAAGGATGAATGCCCGGAGCGCGGCGACCATGGCTGTCAGATAGAAAAAGGTCCCGACAATACCGGAATCCAGAAGAGACTGGATAATACCGTTGTGGAGAGTGGCCTTCCCTATGGACCGGGATTTATCCAGGGAAAAGGGAGATTGCTGATTTGCAGAAATCATCGTAGAAAGGCGGATGCTTTCATTATCCGGATGAAACGCTTCACCGCCCGCGGTAAAGCCGTGGCCAAGAATCGGTGTCCTTGAAAACGCGTTTAGACCATCCTGCCAGATCTTGGTTCGACCGTTAAAGGTGCTGATACTCCCGACCCTCAGGACCCGGCCAACTGATGATACCGTTTCCGGATCAGGTCGGACGTTCAGCAGGAACAGGCAGAACACGGCAAAGGCCAGGGCGGATGCTCCCGCGGCGACGAGTACCCGCCTGCGCGGATAGTAAAGCCAGGATGCAACACAAACGGCAATAAAACATCCCACCCATGTCGTGCGGGCGAGAGTGAGGGCAAGACATGCACTGCCACAGATCAAAGGGAATATCTTAAGCCATGCGTTGCGCACTCCGAACAGCGTCATTAAAATGAGGATGCCCGCGGCGGACCCGGTCATTCCGGATTTGGCAAAGAGTCCGCGAAACCTGATCTCTTCGCGGGAAATGTATTCATAGGCATAGCTGGGAAGATATTTGATTGCAACCAGGCTCAGGAAGCAGAATAAAAGATAGGAAATCACTGTTGTGAAGATAAGCGTATCGTTTGAAGACTCAGCGTTCGATCCCCTCGACTCAAAGTAAGCGATGAAGAAAATGATAACCGCTGACAGGGAAACGACCTGCAGCAAGACGTAAATCGGTTCAGACGCAACAAATACCGTCAGGAATAATGATGCCATATAGCCGATAACGAGCCAGTACCGTTTCAACACTGAGCCGTCCAGATGGCTCAACAACCAGGCAGCGCCGGTTACCAGGCAGGTCCCCTGCGCAATCGCGCGCAGAAGGTACGGTTCGTTGATCAGAGTAATGTCCTTGATAACGAGGGCAACAATAAGAAATATCAGGACTGACTTCATTTACTCTCCAGGATGCTTTTCCGGTCCGCTCCGGTGACGGAGAAATTCGCAAGATGCCGACCATCCGAGTCTCAGGGCGGTGCGTCTCTCTTCCCGGCATGATCGCTGCTGCATTTAATGAAAATCTTCCTGAGACGCAATCCTGCTGCGTTGCAAAGTGAGTAGGGTAACGCTCGTAATAGATGCCTTAGCGGCTGTCTGCGCGGGTCATTCGCTTCCAGCCACTTACGTGGATGAACAAGAGGCCTGGGAAACGCGAGGCTTTTTTCATACTCCCGGCGAAGAAGCGGATAGTCGTCCAGTCGGTCCCGATTCACATAGAGAACAGTGTTCTGGGCGTAATAGTAGGCGACCTGCTCGTTCTCCCAGATACGGGGCCTGATACAGTCGATCGCCAGAAATCCTGACCGGAGGAAAAGTTCCGCCCAGTACCCCGGCCACTGCTCGTTGATGTGTTCGTCGCCACCCTGATGGGGGATTGCCGCTGAAAAGAGAATCACCGGCCCAATGGAAGCGAGCGAGTTTATGAACGACGCGGCACAGGAATCCGGCAGGTGTTCAGCCACCTCCATGCATAATACAAGGTCGTATGGGCCGCCGGAAACATCCAATGCCTTTGACAGGTCCCGCCCCAGGAAACGTTCCCGGGGAATATGAAGAAGTGAACGATTTACATAGTCACCATCTACTCCGAGAATCTCCTCGACACCGTTCTCTCGAAACACGCCAAGCCATGTCCCGAGACCGCACCCCACGTCAAT
>JBGQDJ010000070.1:0-9493 GCA_041495805.1 Geobacteraceae bacterium | reverse complement strand
CGGCTCTACAAGGAAGGTCTTAAGATATATACGACCATGAACGCAGAGATGCAGATGGGCGCTTACGAAGCTATAGTTAACGGCCTCAAGGCCCTTGACAAGCGCCAGGGATTTCGCGGCCCGATTAAATACCTTGGTGAGAATGAGGTTGGGGAATTCTGCAAACGTGTGGAGGATGGCATCGATGCAGCTTCTCTGAAGGCGGGAGGGACATACCAGGGGGTGGTGACACAAATGAAACCTGCCACCGGCGATTTGACGGTGCAGATAGGAGAACGTACAGGGACCCTTACACGAAAAAACATGGCCTGGGCAGGCAAAGTCCATCTGCTTGATTCCTATGACAAGCCGGCGGATATTAAGGGCAAAGTGATTACACTCGGTTCTGTTGTCGAGGTTTCCGTAGTGACCCCGGATGTAAATAAAACCGGAGCGGTGTTTGCCCTTGATCAGGAGCCTTTGGCCCAGGCCGCCCTGTTTGCCATGGACACGAAAAGCGGCGCCGTCAAAGCGATGGTGGGGGGCTACGACTTCAAAAAGAGCCAGTTCAATCGAGCCATGCAGGCAAGGCGCAATGCGGGATCGGCGTTCAAACCGCTCATCTATTCAGCGGCTATAGACAAGGGGATGACTCCTGCTTCCATTATAGATGATTCCCCCGCCGAATACGATAGCGGCAAGGCAAAGGCATGGGCGCCAAAAAACTATGACAACATCTACCGAGGAGCAGTGACCATGAGGGAGGCCCTGACCAACTACATCAATATGGTCAGCGTCAAGATACTGGAGAACATCGGGGTCGGATATGCCGTGGAATATGCTAAAAAAATGGGGATAACCTCCCCCATGGCCGACAACCTGACCCTGGCGCTCGGATCGTCAAGCATTACCCCCATGGAGCTTACCGGCGCTTATGCGGTATTTGCCTCCGGCGGTTACCGGCTCACTCCATACTTTGTCACCAGGGTCACCGACAGGGATGGAAAGGTGCTTGAAGAGATAACCCCTCCAAGGGTGCCGGTCTTTTCATCGGCGACGTCGGTGGCAAATTTGAATGCGGTTACTGAAGACGGAGCAAAGAATTCACCGGATGCTTCCGCAACTCCTTACGAACAGTCAGGGTCCTTGACCCCTGTGCCTGTCATCTCCAGTGAGACATCATACATTATGACCAATCTTATGGAGAGTGTCGTCTCCAGCGGCACCGGACAAAGGGCCAAGGCCCTCGGCCGCCCGGTTGCAGGGAAGACCGGCACCACCAACGACATGAAGGACGCCTGGTTTGTGGGCTACGTGCCGCAACTTGTGGCCGGGGTATGGGTGGGATATGACCAGGAGAAATCTTTGGGGGCCGGCGGTTCGGGGGGGCAGGCGGCAGCGCCGATATGGACGGATTTCATGAAAAGGGCGATGGCAGGCAAACCTGTCCTTGATTTTGTTTCTCCCCCAAACATTACCTTTGCCCTGATCAACCCCCGCACCGGCCACCTGGCAAGGCAGGGGAGTGCGGGGAGCGTCATGGAATGCTTTATAACCGGCACGGAACCGACCATATATGATGGTGACGCCGCCAAACCAGGTCCGGCAGATTAGATTGGTATGCCGGTAGCCCTGCTGGCAGTTGATTGCCCGGTCCCTCAACGCCGCATTCACAGTGAGCAAGGAATGGCGTCGGCCATGCATTGTAACCATGCTCAGCTCAAGAATATAAAGCCGGCAGACCGTGTGAAGCCACGCATTTACTGGACTAAATATATTTTTTTTGAAGAAACCCCTTGCAAACCTGAGTTTTCCGGCTATATTATCCGTAGAACGCCTAAATTCAACGGAGGAGGATTATCATGACCAAAGCAGAGCTCGTGGAAGCAGTAGCGAAGTCGGCTGGTTTGACCAAAGCAGCGGCAGAGAAGGCAGTAGGGGCTTTCATTACTACGGTTGGCAGCGCACTGAAGAAAGGTGACCGGGTTACCCTGGTCGGCTTCGGCAGCTTCGAAGTAGCCAGCAGGAAAGCCCGCACAGGCAGAAATCCTCAGACCGGCAAAGAAATCAAGATTGCCGCCGCCAAAGTCCCTAAATTCCGCCCGGGCAAGGCACTGAAGGATGCAGTCGCCAAGAAGAAGTAGTTTTTGCGATTACACTCTTTTTTCCTGATAACGCCTGCCGGATCTTGATCATCTCGATAAGATCGCAGGCAATTAAGGTTAAGCCCCGCTGGCGCGGGGCTTTTGTTTTTCTCTTTCCCGGGGAATTGGTATGCAACTTCAATGTGCGGGACATCAATGAAGATCTATGACATAACCGTTGCCATGTCTGATGAATTGCCCGTCTATCCGGGAGACCCGCGAGTGCGGATCGAGCCGGTGACCAGGATAGTCCGTGGAGATGCCGCAAATGTCTCCCATATTATTATGTCAACCCACAGCGGAACCCACCTTGACCCGCCGCGTCATTACAATGACCACGGCATCCCCGTCGATAGGATTCCCCTTTCATTACTAATCGGGCAGGCTCTGTTGGTGGAAATTCCCGGCATTAATGCTATAACGAGTGCTGAGCTGGGTCGGTTAGCGATCAGGGGGGAGGAGCGGCTGCTCCTCAAAACCGCCAATTCACTGTTATGGTCCAAACCGTCTTTTTGCGGTGATTATTCATCTCTTACTCCGGATGGTGCCCGCTTTCTGGTGGACTCCGGGGTAAAGCTGGTGGGTATCGACTATCTTTCCGTCGAACGGCTTGATGGAGATGGGGAGGTTCACCGAATCCTTCTGGATAACGGTGTCGTCATCCTGGAAGGTTTAAACCTGGATGGTGTGGCTGCCGGAAGTTACGAATTGATCTGCCTCCCACTGAAGATCAGGGATGGCGACGGCGCGCCGGCAAGGGCTGTTCTTATATCCCGATAACACCGCGGCTGAGTGCAACAACCGCATTCAGATCAGAATAAAGGACCGCCGGCAAAAAAAGAATCCCTGCCGCTAAAAATAGAAACGGCGCGATCCAATACTGAACCGCGCCGTTTACGAAACTGGCCAACCTGCGTCAAACTACTCTACGCATGCTTGGCCAGGTAGTCAGCCACCCCTTCAGCGGTCGGCTTCATTGCAACATCCCCTTCCTGCCAGTTGGCCGGGCAGACCTGGTCGCCGTGTGTTTCCACGAACTGAAGAGCATCCACCATGCGCAGGGCCTCGCCAACGCTACGCCCCAATGGGAGATCGTTTATAAGGGCGTGGCGGACAATACCCTTTGTGTCGATGAGGAAGAGGCCGCGCAGGGCAACCCCGGCGTTCTCGAAGAGGACACCGTATGCTTTTGCGATCTCCTTTTTAAGGTCGGCGACCAGAGGATACTGGATGTTTCCGATCCCCCCCTGATCCAGAGGCGTATTCTTCCAGGCCAGATGGGTGAACTTGGAATCGACCGAGACCCCTACAACCTCGCAGTTTCTCTCCTTGAAATCCGGAAGGCGCTTGTTGAAGGCAAGGATCTCGGAGGGGCAGACAAAGGTGAAATCAAGTGGGTAAAAGAACAGCACCACGTTCTTGCCGCGGAAACTGGAAAGTTTGATGGTGCCGAAAGTATTGTCCGGCATTACGGCGTCAGCCGTGAAATCCGGGGCCTCCCTGGTGACCAGTGTACAGTTGCACATGAATGATTATCTCCTTTCAATAATATTTGGATTTCATGTACAAATAGATACCAGCCATAGTATACTTTGTCAACTATAAAAGACCAAAATTATCTTTTTTATCCTTTGAGGTAAATCTGCCGGGCAATCCTCCTCCCTGTTCTGGTCAGAAAGGTCTTATCTATTATCTTTTCCACCTTTTCCCGCACGCTCAGGTCGCACTCATCCCCCAGGTTCACCAGCCAGTCGGCGTCCCAGATGATCCTGAAATTTTCCGTATCCACCTCTCCAGGGGAATGATGGGAAGCTATTATATCGCAGGCCTCCCCGATAAAAGCCTCGCTGAAGCCGATGCGCGCCAGAATCTCACGTGCCACCGGCGGGCCTTCGATCTCCTGCAGGTTGCCTGCCGATGAACTGTATTTGCGCTCAGCCTCAGGAATTCCGATATCGTGGAGCAGCGCGGTTGCAACCACCAGATCGGGGTTCGCAGGTTCATCCTCCATTAACCGGCAGGCGAAGGCCGTAACCCTATGGGCATGATCAATCCTCTTTTTATCATCTCCGAAGTACTCTTCCATGGCTGCACGGACCTGCGAAATACGATCTGCCATAATATCCTCCCAAAAGAAAGATTGGATTTGACTCCTTCAGCCTTCAGCCTTCAGCCTAAACTCCTGATTTACCCCTTTACCTCCCCACTGATGGTGATCGTCACCTCGTGAAACGGGATTTCCTTCCCGGATGCCGACAGGGCCTGCCTGGCAGCCATTACGATCCCGCCGCAGCATGGCACTTCCATGCGCAGCACAGTAATGCTCTTTAGGGATGAGACGCGGAACAGCTCGGTCAGCTTCTCCTGGTAAAAACTGTTGTCATCAAGCTTGGGGCAGCCGATCAGCACCACTTTACCTTCCAGAAAATCCCTGTGGAAGTCCGCATAAGCGAATGGCACACAGTCGGCGGCTATTAGCAGATCCGCATTCTGAAAATAGGGGGCGTTGACCGGCGCAAGATGGAGCTGGACGGGCCACTGACGAAGCATGCTCGGCTGCTTCGCCGCGTCTGACGGTGTGGCGGCCTGCTGCGGTGGAAGGGATATGGAGCGGGAACCGGGGCATCCCCCATGCTGCGCGCGGTGGTCATGTTGCGCATGTGGGGGCTCAGCTGTTGCAGAGTGAACCGCCGTCTTGCCGAGGTGCTTTTCTACCGCTTCCTCATCAAACTCGTCTGCATCCCGCTCGATAACCGTGATGGCGTCCTGCGGACACTCGCCTAAACAGGCCCCCAGCCCATCACAGAGGTTATCCGCGGAGAGCACCGCTTTGCCGCTGACGATCCTTATGGCCCCTTCCGCGCAAGACGGGACACAGAGCCCGCAGCCATCACATTTTTCCTGGTCGATCTGTACAATCTTTCTGATCATATTAATGCTCCTTAGATTTAATGTTAATTCGTTTGTCTGATTATGTCAAAACAGATAATGCCACAGGTAATCCAATCTACCACGCAGGATCATGCGCCTGCCCGAGAATGCCATGACCTCCCTTATCCGCGCTCTGTATTCCTTGCCGTAACAGTGGATATGGCAATTCTTACAGGAGGGCTTCGGGGCAAGGGGACAGTTGCGTCGTTTTATCAAGGCGTGATCGAGAAGCTCCGCACATTCTACGCAGAGTCGTGGTTCTTTGCCGAATAAACCATTCAACTCAACTTTTTCCTTAAGCCCTTTCTTATGGTTAGCCCAGCAATAGACACGGACAAAGTCTATCAGGACTTTCAGTTCTTTTCTCTGCGTATTGGTGAATTGTTCCATGGATGTATTCTGTATGAAAACTGGAATTTGAGATATGACGCAGGTCAAAAAACTACATTCCCTTCCCATCCTTTGCTTTTACACTCCGGATATGATAACTTGACTGAAAATGAAACGGAAAAACCCTATCATCATCCCGCGACCGGAGCATACCCTGTCGCGCAGCATGCTCAGTCCCAACGCTGTTCAGGCGCTCTACCGCCTGAAGAAACAGGGCTTCACCGCTTACCTTGTCGGGGGGTGCGTGCGAGACCTGATGCTTGGCCGGGAACCCAAGGACTTTGACCTGGTAACCGACGCCACTCCCGGTCAGGTCAAGCGTTTATTCCGCAACTGTCGGCTGGTCGGGCGGCGCTTCAGGCTCGCTCATCTTCACTTTGAGGATGAAATAATCGAGGTCGCCACTTTCCGCGCCCCGGAACCGGACGAATCAGCCGAAGTAGAGAGCCTTCCCTCCACCGCCACAACCGCCGATCACGGGGTGTCCAAACCGGCCCGCCCACCACGCCACTTGAAAAGCGATGAGGGGGTCGTTCTCCGTGACAATATCTTCGGCACTCCGGCACAGGACGCCCTCCGCCGTGATTTCACCGTCAATGCCATGTATTACGATATCGGCGATTTTTCCCTGATCGATTACTGCGAAGGATTAGACGATCTGAAGCGAGGTGTCATCCGCACCATCGGCCCCCCCGCTGAGAGATTTACAGAAGACCCGGTGCGGATGCTGCGTGCTGTCCGCTTTGCCGCCATGCTCGGATTCATTATCGAAGATGCCACCTGGAGCGCGCTTGTCGAGTTGAGCGCCACCATCACCAGGGGAGCCCCCCCAAGGTTGTATGACGAGTTTCTCAAGCTTTTCCTCTGCGGGGAAGGTGAGAAATGCTATCAGTTGTTACGCGGAAGCGGTCTTTTGAAAGCGCTCCTCCCTGGTTTCAACGACTGGCTGGAGAGGGAATCGGAGGGTTTCCCGCACACAAGGACGAGTGCTTCCCTGGACTGGGTTGACAGCCGAATTCAGGAGGGTGGAAAAGTCGCTCCGCAACTCCTCCTTGCTCTCATGTTCGGCGAATACCTGGAAGAGCAGGGAAAAGGTTTCCGTCAATCAGGGACCCCTTTACAACAGAGCCTGGATATGGCAGTAGCCGGGTTACTCGGCGAACTTGCCGGTTCCGTCCTCATTCCATACAAGGTTGGCATGCAACTACGCGAGATCCTCTCTTCTCAACACCGCTTCCGCAAGACAGCGGGGAAGCGCCCTCTTTCTTTTATCTCCAGACCCTCCTTCATAGAGTCCATGGATTACTTCCGCTTTATATCCGCAACCACCGGAGAAGGGATTGAGTCACTCCGCTGGTGGGAACGTTTTGTCATGGAAAACCCATTGCCGCCAGAAAGCAAAATGGAGAAGGAGCAGGATACCATGACTCCCGGCATCCCGGCAAAACGAAGCCGGCGCAGACGCCGTCCCAAAAAGGGGCTCCCGCAACAATCCCCTTGAAACCGGTACTCCCGTAGGCTATATTCATGTCGACTTTATCGAATCGAGGAGCATCACAAGCTATGGAAAACGCCCCTTACACCATCGCCTCCGGGATCGGCAATACTCCGCTGGTTGAACTCACAAGGATCAACCCCAACCCACAGGTACGGATTCTGGCCAAACTGGAAGGAAACAACCCCGGCGGTTCGGTAAAGGACCGGCCGGCCCTCTATATGCTTGCGATGGCCGAGAAGAGCGGCTCTCTTACCCATGAAAAGATAATCCTGGAGCCGACTTCCGGGAATACCGGGATTGCGCTGGCCATGCTGGGCACCTCGTGGGGATATCGGGTCAAATTGGTGATGCCCGCCTGTGTCAGCATTGAAAGGCGCAGCGTCCTTGAGGCTTTCGGCGCCGAAGTGGTCCTATCCCCCTCGGAAGAGGCGACAGACGGGGCGATCCGGCTGGCGCACAGGATCCTCGCCGAGGAGCCGGAGAAGTATTTCATGCCTAACCAGTATTCTAACCCCAACAATGTGCTTGCTCATTATGAGACCACAGGCCCTGAGATCCTGCGTCAGACCGACGGCCTCGTTGATGTTTTCGTTGCCGGGATGGGGACTTCCGGGACCCTTATGGGGGTCAGCCGGTTTTTACGCGAGAAAAAGGCGGGGGTGAGGATTGTAGGCATCGAGCCGCGGCTCGGGCACAAGGTTCAGGGGCTGAAAAACATGAAGGAAGCGATTGTCCCGGAGATATACCGGTCGGAGGCCCTTGACGAGAAGATCACCATCGATGATGAGCTTGCATTTGAAACGGCCAGGGAACTGGCCGCCCGTGAGGGGCTATTTGTCGGCATGTCCAGCGGCGCTGCCGTGGCCGGAGCCTTGCAGGTGGCTGCCGGGATGAAGAAGGGGATTATAGTAACGCTGCTGCCCGACCGGGGTGACCGGTATCTCAGCACCACCCTGTTCCGCTCGGTCTGCGCCTGCTGCCCGCCGTAATATTCCTGCTTGCAATAAACTCTGATTACAGTAAAAAGCCCTTCCGGAATTATCCGGAAGGGCTTTTTACTAAGTGAACTCTGAAAGAGCAAATGTTCCTAGAAGAAGTAGTAGGCCGCAAAGCGGGCGATGTTGGCTGTGCCTGTGCCTGATTGCCCAGCTGTAATATTCCCGTACTGGGTATTGAGATTCTCGTACTCTGCGGCAATCCGCACCGCTGCATTCAGATCATAAGCCACATTGGCGAAGACGATGGAGTTTGATTTCTGGAAATCCCTGTTATCGATTGTGCCAGCTGCACCAGCAGTGTTGTAACTTGCGTAATTATATGCATTCCTCCGCCCGTATCCGGCAGTGATCCCCAGATCCTGAATCGGGTAGAATATCATTTGAGCCCCAAGACCATACCCCTTGGCAGCATTCGGATTTGCTACAAGTCCGACAAATGTCTTGGAGGTGGCTGTGCTGAAGGCCATGTTGGAAGCCATGTAGGCCTGAGCTTCAAGGGAGAGTGTCATGGCGCGGCTCTTGCCGTCAGAGGACTTTATGACCGGCACAAAGGTGTAGAAACCGTAGCCATAGGAATCTACGTGCTTGTTGCCACCGGCCAGGCCCGTTACCTTCTGACTCCCGAATAGACCGAATACCCCGGCGGTCAGTGAGTTCATGGACATACCATAAAAGCCCGGAGCGACGCCAAGTGCCTTGCTGACAAACATCGCCTGGCCCGCCACGTTTACCGTCATCCCGACGTTTGCTGAAGAAGCAGCGGCAGGTCCAGAAACACTACCACCGGAAACTACTTGATTATTATTGGCGTCCTGGTTGGGGTCCTGAACCCCAAGTACCAGCTTCAGACCGTTATTGTCATTGAAGTTGACCTTCTGGGTGAGCCTTATCTGAGGGACCCGCGGGTTGTTCGGGGTTCCGAATGAAGCTGCCTGGCGGAAATCGACTGTAGACATCGCCATCGGGCCGAAGATGTCCCAGAACTGGCCAAACATCACCTGTGTGTTTTTCCAGTCAAGGGTGCCGTAGGCGAGACGCATCCTCAGTTGCGGGCTCTCGGCTGCTGCGGAAGGATCACCATAAAAATCGGCCTCGATAAGGGCATTGGTCTTGGCGCCGAGGAAGGTCGGTCCACCAACTTTGAACCACAACCTGGACTGGCGGGCGGTGAAGATGGACTGATCAGCCTGACCTTGTTGGGACGATGTTTTGGGGATTGCGCCGCTGCCTGGAGCCAGCGAGCCGCTGTTACCAAGATTGACCGAGTTGTAGGCGTAGTCGAGCTTGACGAAACCGCCTATTGACAGGTTGAATTTACTGGTCACGGGCGAAGACATCTTGCCATACGCGCCGGGGGCCACTTCGCAGGAAGGCTGGTAATCGCAGTTGTAGGCGGGGGCCTGCGTTGCTTCCTGTGGAATGTCCACGGCCATTGCCGGTGCCGCAAGCATCATCGCTCCGGCGATTAAAACCAAAACTTTCTTCATCATCTTGTTACCTCCTTCATTCAATTAGGATAAGGACTGCATGTTGTTGGACTTCTGTTTTCATCG
>JBGQDJ010000069.1:0-9516 GCA_041495805.1 Geobacteraceae bacterium | reverse complement strand
GTTGCCCTTCCCATGCAGGCACTGAATTACGTTATCGTCGCCTTTCTCTCCCAGTGGTATCTGGGGGAATCGGTGACCTTCATGCGCTGGACCGGCATTGTCATCATCTGCATCGGTGTCGGGCTTGTCACCAGGAGCAGCGTTGCGTAATCCGGCGGACAGCGGACAGGGATCAGCGGACAGGTGTCTTTTACTAATCGCTTCACGCTATTCGCTAAACGCTGTTCCTCCTGCGTTTTTATTTGCTCAAATCCTTTAGTATCTTTTCAAACCGTTCGCTGTTAAACCCCTTCATCAGCTTTTCGTCGTTGCCAAAGACAATGAGCGGCACACCTCCGGTCTTGTATTTCTCGATCAATTCTTGTTTGTACTTGTCGTCAAGTTCGACATCCTTGTTTATGAATGGGATGTTGTGGCTCGTCAGATACTCCTTTGCTTCCTTGCAGTGGGGGCACCATGACACCGAATAGAGAACAATGCGCGGGTATTTCTGCGCATGGACGGTTCCCTTGTTGATCAGGGACTGTGGTCCGTCGGTCTGCAGTTCCGCCCGACAATTCAGGGCAAATAACGCTGTTAAGAGGAATATTAGTGTGGAAAGCGGTCTCTTCATGATGAACTCTCCTTACTCAGCGAATTGTTGTCGCTTAAACTATACCGTACGGGTCAGGTCGGGTCAAATATTTGCGGGAAAACGATTTCTTTTGCGGACGCCTCCTGTTGTGCTAGAATTTCTCGGAGAAAGAAATCGGAGAATTTACCATGAGAGACAGGATAAAGATCAGAAAGGCGCTGAATGATTTCCCAGCCGGCGCGCAATTGCAGATTGCCGGATGGGCCAGGAGCGTGCGGGTCGGGAAAGGGGTCACCTTCATCGCACTGAATGACGGCTCCTGCCAGGCGACCCTACAGGTTGTGGCCGACCCAACACTTGTGAACTATGAAGAGGTGTCCCGTATAGGCACCGGTGCGGCTCTTGTCATAAGGGGGAGGCTCGCGGATTCGCCTGCAGCGGGACAGAAATATGAACTGCACGCCGAGAGTATCGAGATTGTCGGACCAGCCGACGAGAGCTACCCGATGCAGAAGAAGCGGCACGGCTTCGAATACCTGCGCACAGTCGCCCATCTCAGGCCGCGCACCAACACCTTCGGCAGCGTCTTCCGGGTCCGTTCCTCACTGGCCCAGGCCATCCACGGTTTTTTTGCCGAGCGGGGATTCCTTTATGTCCATACCCCGATTATTACCGCCAATGACTGCGAAGGAGCAGGCGAGCTCTTCCGGGTAACCACCCTCGACCGCGCCCATCCGCCACTGGCTGATGGGGAAGTTGATTATTCGCTCGATTTTTTCGGCCAAGCCACGGGACTTACGGTAAGCGGGCAATTGGAAGGGGAACTTTTCGCCATGGCCTTTTCCGATATCTACACCTTCGGCCCCACCTTCCGAGCCGAGAACTCCAACACGGCAAGACACGCCTCGGAGTTCTGGATGATTGAGCCTGAGATGGCCTTTGCCGATCTGATGGCGGACGCAGCACTGGCCGAAGAGTTTTTCCGCTATCTTTGCCGCCATGTCCTCGACAACTGCCGCGAGGATATGGAGTTTTTCAACGAGCATATCGACAAGGGCCTTATCCCAAGGATCGAAAAGGTCGCCCAATCCCATTTCAGCGTGATGGAGTACGGGGAGGCGATAAAGGAGCTTAAGAAGGCTAAGAGCGCATTTGAATTCCCGGTGGAATGGGGGCTCGACCTGCAATCCGAGCATGAGCGTTACATCAGCGAACAACTGGTCGGGGGGCCGGTCTTCATAATCAACTACCCTAAGGATATCAAGGCATTTTACATGCGCCTCAACGATGACGGCCGCACTGTTGCGGCCATGGACCTACTTGTTCCGAAGGTGGGAGAGATCATCGGCGGCAGCCAACGCGAGGAGAGGATTGACCTCCTTACCGGTCGGATGAAAGAAGTCGGTATCAGGCAAGAGGGATTGTGGTGGTACCTGGATTCGAGGCGCTGGGGCTCATGCCCGCATGCAGGATTCGGCCTCGGTTTCGAGCGGCTCCTCATGTACCTGACAGGAATGGAAAACATCCGGGATGTCATACCATTCCCCAGGACGCCGAGGCATGCGGAATTCTGAGTGGAAAAGGGCATTCATCTCCAATTTGTTGACTGTCCACTGTTGCTGGGCTATATATGGAGGAATGAAGCCGTGTCTCACCGATTGAGGGGAAAATATTTCAAGTCCGGAGGACAACCGTGATGAAAAAAAACGTTCTGATTCCTGTAATACTTCTTATTTGCGTTCTTTTTATTAAAATTGGAAATCCATGTGCGGAAGATAATATGGGAAAAATGAAAAAAGAACAGGGTGCAATGAATGCAGTTATTGAACAGTTTGCCCGAGACAAGAACATATGCAATGATGAAGAGGAACAGATCAAGTTCGCGATATCTCCGTACAAGGAAAGCAAGGACCCCTCACAGTGGACGGATGAAATCAGGAAGTCCATAACCGCGTGTCAGGAAAAATATATGGTGAATATGGATTATAAGGGGACTCAATCGATTTATCTCTACTGCTATGACGGTCAGATCCCGAAGCTTATGGCGCCTGCCCCGGATTCATCGGAGAACCGGAAAAACTGTTCACCGGGGAAATAGATGAAGGACCAGTTATGGCCACAAGAACAGGAGTAAAAAGGTATGAAAAAACTGCTGACCTGGGGCGGCGTCATGTTGTTGACCACCGCCCTGCTCGATCCGCTCGTCTATTCCATGCTCGAAAAGCCGATACCATGGATTCGCGACGTGCTGATGGGGATTGGAGGAGTGGCATGTTTCTATTTCCTTATAAAATTTCGTGATGATATGTGAAGCAGCTGTTAGCATTTAGCCTGCTTATACCGAGTGTCTCCTCCGATTCCGTTGTCCGCCGTTACGCTTTCTCCTTGCTCCGAAATCACCTAGAATCGATAAGAGGTTCCTGATTTATAGCAGATGAATATTTGAATCGAGGCGCTTTTTCCCATTGACCAGGATGCAAACTGGCCGTTATACTGTGCCGTTGTCATTTGCTGTTACCTCTACTGCTGTTACGGGAAGCCCAACATGAAGGTTATCGCACTGGTTCCAGCCGCCGGAATAGGGAAGAGGATGGGGGCTCAAATCAACAAGCAGTATCTGCTCCTTGCCGGAAAACCGATAGTGGCCCATACCCTGCTGGTTCTTGAAGATGCGCCCTTTATTGACGAGATCTACGTTATCGTGCCCGAAGCGGAAATCCCATACTGCCGCGAGCATGTGGTGGAGCGCTATGACCTGACCAAGGTGCGCGGAATAGTGGCAGGCGGCGCCGAGCGGCAGAACTCGGTCATGAATGGTCTTCGCGCGCTGACAGGGGCGGATGTTGACGATCTGGTGCTGATCCATGACGGCGTCAGGCCCTTTATATCGCTTCCGGTTCTGGAGAAGTCAGTTGAAACCGCGCGGGAAAAGGGGGGGGCGCTGGTGGCGGTCCCGGTAAAGGATACCGTCAAGATCGTTGTCGACGGTATTGTCAGGGAAACACCGCTTCGTGAAACCCTCTGGCTGGCCCAGACCCCGCAGACCTTCCGCTATTCGATCATAATGGCTGCCCACGAGATCGCCGAGGCGGAGAGATACCAGGGTACCGACGACGCCTCCCTTGTGGAATGGATAGGAAAGGATGTACATATCGTCCTGGGGGATTACAGGAACATAAAGATTACGACGCCGGAGGACCTGGTGATGGCGGAGGCGTTTTTGAAGGAGAACGCGCCTTTTCCGCAATCTCTGCGTTGAGCTTCTGGATTCCTTGTGCGGCGTAGCGCTGCTACGCCTCCGCGCAATCCTTTGCTCGCCTTGACCTTGCGAAAAAATCACGTTCTCCAGGGAGTCACTTTTTAATCAAAGGAAATGAACGACATGCGGATCGGTCACGGTTACGATGTCCACCGGCTGGTGGAAGGACGAAAGCTCATTCTTGGAGGGGTTGATATCCCGTACGAGAAAGGGCTTCTCGGGCATTCAGACGCGGATGTGCTGCTGCATGCCATTTCCGACGCCATTCTCGGGGCCATAGGCGAGGGAGACATCGGCAGGCACTTTCCCGACTCAGACCCCCGCTACAAAGGCGCGGACAGTCTGAAGCTCCTTGCCCACGTCATGAAGCTGGCGGAAGACAAAGGTTTCAGACTCGGGAATCTGGACGCAACCATTGTGGCCCAGCGCCCCAAGCTTGCTCCCCACATTCCGTTGATGAGGCAAAATATCGCCGGAGTTCTCTCCGCGGAGATAGACAGGGTCAATGTCAAGGCCACTACCACCGAGGAGCTGGGATTCGCCGGCCGGGGTGAAGGGATAGCCGCTTATGCGGTGACCCTTATGGAAAAGAAGCGGACGTAACAAAAATCATGGGGTGAAATCAATCATGAGCGATCAGATTAATGGTAAAAACAGTGATAAAGACAACGGTATCGCAACTGCCGCGTCTGCCAACTTCCTGAGCGCTATCGTAGCCGAAGACCTGAAGTCCGGGAAGCACAAGGGGGTCGTCACCAGGTTCCCTCCTGAGCCGAACGGCTATCTGCACATCGGCCACGCCAAGTCCATCTGTCTTAACTTCGGCCTGGCAAGGGATTTCGGTGGCCGCTGCCACCTCCGCTTCGATGATACCAACCCGGCCAAGGAAGAGGTGGAATATATCGAATCGATCAAGGAGAGCGTCCGATGGCTCGGTTTCGACTGGGGTGAACACCTCTACTACGCCTCGGATTATTTCGACCAGCTCTACGACTGGGCCGAGTACCTGATCAAGGAAGGGAAAGCCTATGTTGACGACCTTTCAGCCGATGAAATCCGCGAACACCGGGGAACCCTGACCGAACCGGGGAAGGAGAGCCCCTACAGGAACCGGGGTGTGGAGGAGAACCTGGATCTTTTCCGCCGCATGGAGGGGGGAGAGTTCCCTGACGGGACCAGGGTGCTGAGGGCCAGGATAGACATGTCTTCCTCCAACATGAACCTGCGCGACCCGGTCCTGTACCGGATCATTCATGCTCCCCATCCCCATGCCGGGGACAAATGGCGCATCTATCCCATGTATGACTACGCCCACGGACAAAGCGACGCCATTGAGGGAATCACCCATTCCATCTGCACACTGGAGTTCGAGGACCACAAGCCGCTCTACGAATGGTTCCTGGACAACCTGCCGCTGCCTGCCCGGCCGCGCCAGTACGAGTTTGCCCGCCTGAACCTTACCTATACGGTGATGAGCAAGCGCAAGCTTCTGCAACTGGTCCAGGACGGCGATGTCGCCGGTTGGGACGATCCACGCATGCCGACTCTGATGGGCCTTAGAAGGCGGGGCTACACCCCCGGGGCGATCCGCGCATTCTGTGAGCGGATCGGAGTCGGTCGAGGTGACAGCTGGATCGAGATGAGCGTCCTTGAGGAGAGTATAAGGGAGGACCTGAATGAGCGCGCGCCGCGGGCCATGGCGGTTCTGAAGCCCTTGAAGCTGGTGATAGATAACTATCCGGAAGATAGGGTGGAGGAGTTCCAGTCCGCCAATCACCCGCAGAAACCGGAGATGGGAACACGTTTAATACATTTCTGCAGGGAAATCCATATCGAACAGGACGATTTCCAGGAGAATCCCCAGAAGGGGTTCCACCGCCTTGCTCCGGGACAGGAAGTAAGGCTTCGAAATGCCTATATCGTCAAGTGCACCGGTGTCATCAAGGATGACTCCGGCGTGGTTACGGAGGTGCATTGCGACTACGACCCGGACACCCACGCCGGCGGCCCGGCCGCGGGTCGAAAGGTCAAGGGGACCATCCACTGGGTTTCGGCGCGACACGGGGTGGCGGCAGAGGTGAGGCTCTATGACCGTCTCTTCACCGTGGCCAATCCTGGCGGGGACGATTGGAAGACCCTTCTGAACCCCGCTTCAATGGAAATTCTTTCTACCTGCCGTCTTGAACCGGGTCTGGCGGATGCCCTGCCGGAGGCATATTACCAGTTCGAGAGATGTGGATATTTCTGCGTGGATGCCCGGGATTCCAGGCCGGGGTCGCCCGTTTTTAACCGTACGGTAACCTTGCGCGACTCGTGGGCAAAAGGCAGTGGCTAGTCGCTAGTGGCTGGTAGCTAGAGACAAGCAACCAGCAACCAGCAACCAGCAACCAGTGACCAGTGACCAGCGACCAGCGACCAGATAAAACAACCTGTTCACTGTTCAACTGTTCAACTGTCAACTGTTCAACTTTACGCTATACGCTAATTTATTAAGGATCCAATATGGCATTGCGAGTTTATAATACTCTTTCCGCCGGGAAAGAGGAGTTTGTGCCGCTCAGGCCGGGCAAGGTAGGGATGTATGTATGCGGCGTGACGGTCTATGACTTCAGTCACATCGGCCATGCCAGGGCCAATGTGGTGTTTGACGTGATCAGCCGCTATCTCAGGCATCTCGGGTATGATGTAACTTATGTGCGCAACTATACCGATATCGACGACAAGATCATCAACCGGGCAAACAAGGAAGGGGTCCCGTTTAACGAGATATCCGAGCGTTTCATCAGGGAGTTCGACAGGGATATGTTGCAGCTCGGCCTGGAAACTCCGGAGAGTCAGCCGAAAGCAACGGAGCATATCGGCGATATCATTTCGCTCATAGCCACCCTGATCGAAAAGGGTTACGCCTATCCGGCCGGAGGTGACGTATATTTCCGTGTGGACAAATTCGCTCCATACCTGAAGCTGTCCGGGAGAAACCTTGAGGAGATGCAGGCAGGGGCAAGGATCGAAGTGGATGAGAGAAAATGTCACCCCATGGATTTTGCCCTCTGGAAGGAGTCCAAACCGGGGGAGCCTTTCTGGGATTCCCCCTGGGGAAAGGGTCGTCCCGGCTGGCATATCGAATGTTCGGCCATGAGCATGAAATATCTTGGAGATACCTTCGATATCCATGGAGGGGGCAAGGACCTGATTTTCCCCCATCACGAGAACGAGATCGCCCAGTCTGAGGCGGCCACCGGCCACCCATTCGCCAGGTACTGGCTGCACAACGGCTTCGTCAATATCAATGCGGAGAAGATGAGCAAATCCCTGGGCAACTTTTTCACCATAAGGGAGGTGCTGGAGAAGTATGACAGCGAGGTCCTCCGCTTCTTTCTCATTTCCGCCCACTATCGTTCCCCCCTCGATTTCTCCGACCAGAACCTGAACGAGTCCGAATCCGGTATGGAGCGCATATACAGCGCCCTGGCGGGAATTGACGAGGTCCTGGCAAGAGGCGGAGGTAATAAGGATTCGATGAACGAACCTGATCCGCTGAACAGTGCGGAACGGGAACTTCATGACAGGTGTGAATTGATCAGGAAGCGCTTTGAAGAGGCGATGGATGACGATTTCAATACGGCCCTGGCCATCGCCCACATTTTTGACATGGTCAGGGCTATCAACCGGACTATAGACGAAGCTGGCGGCAGGAGCGGAGCAGGGCAGTCCCTTTTTGCAAGGGTCAAGGCAGAACTTAAAGAGATTGGCAATGTCCTTGGGGTTTTTGGTTCGGAACCTGCCTCCTATCTGGCCAGGATCAAGACTCGAAAGGTTGCGGAGCAGGAAATTTCCCCGGACGAGATCGAAAGATTGATCCTGGAGAGGGCGATGGCAAGGAAGTCTAAGGATTTCAAAAGAAGCGACGAGATCAGGGACTACCTGCTGGAGCGGAACATTCAACTCCTTGACGGAGCGCAAGGGACGACTTGGAAGGTGAAATAACTACGTTTGCCTGGCCGGATTTTCGGTATTCCGGATCATGACAGCGGGCAAAAAACACCCTAGCGACTAGGAGGGCAAGTCAGCTAGGGCATAATGAGAGTCTTTCGACTCCCGCAATTCTTATTCCAGTTATATTATATCTCTGTGATGGGTTTGTAGCAAGTGGAATAAATAAACTAATGTGCCGGAATTTAGCTCATTTTATCTTTTCCTGCGCTTCGTAATTGTCATTCGGCGTGGCTTTGTGTTATAAAAGGAATAACATCAAAAGGAGAGTTGGAAATATGGAATTGAAACTTGATGAACAGATACTGTTGGTTGACTTTCGTCGGCTCAATCCGGAAGGAAAAACCGAACTTCTGGACTATGCCGCTTTTCTCGTGAAAAAATATCAGGAGTCGGCCCCTGAAGAGTTGCCATCAACCGATAACCAGTGTCCTGTCCGCAAACAGGAGGAAGAACGCCCGGAAGCGGCCAAGGAACCGATTTTCACGGAATGAGCAATTGCGTTCACTTCCTCTCCGCGACACGGGTTTTTCAGATTGCATGTTTATAAAAAGGATATTTCCCAATGGCTATAATATTTCGTTTAATTCCATTCCTGTTTGCGCTTTTCCTGATTTTGCCGCATTACTCATACTCTGCCCAAGATATCCCCCGGCTGACAAAACCACCATTGGGGGAGCGCTGGTTCAGCATCAGCAAGAACAAGGAGCAGACCGGTTACAACCGGTTGGATATCCGCGACACCGGCACTGGTTACGAAATCTCGGTCGAGAGCGGAACGAAAATGTCGGTGCTAGGTTTTTCCCGTGAAGCGGTGTCATTGGAGAAGTATCAGGTGAACCGTGACCTGTCTCTGAAGAGTTTCGATGTCGATGAGGCCATAAACGGGAAACCGATGAAGCTCAAGGGAGAGGTCAACGCCGACGGGGTGCGGGTGAGCATCACTACGGACAAAGGGACAAAGGAGAAGACCCTCAAGGTGAAGGGGGCTGTCTACCCGCCTGCCGTGCTGAATATCTATCCGCTCATGAATGGGGGAGAGGCGGGGAAAAGCTTCCATGTAAAGATGCTGGACATCGAAAAGGTAAAGGTCATCGGGGTCAAGATATCGGTAATAGGGCTTGAAAACGCTCCCAGCGGTGCGCAAACCGTCCACCTGCAGAATGATCTTTATACCTTCGTGGACAACGACATCTGGGTTGACCTCAGCGGCGGCACAATCAAGGAGTCGGTGAGCCGCGCCAATATCATCACCCAGGCGGAGGAAGGGGATTCGGTCAGGAAGTTCCTGGCGACCAGGCCATGGCTGAAGAGGAAATGATCCCCGGCTTCAAAAGGTGAAATCCTTTTCGTACTTTTTCAATATCTTATCCACATCGCTGCGTGCGGAGCCCTTCCATGGGCCCACCGCCACAAGGTTCAGGTTTTGCGGGGCGAAGAGCGCCCTTGCAGTTGACCGGATAGCCTCCGCGTCCACCATCTCCGCTTCAGCCCTGTCTTCATCGATATTTCTTAACATATCCATCAATTCTCCCCAGCCATATCTTACTTGCATTTCATAGGCCGAATCCATGCTGTAATCCAGGTCAAAGATATAGCCCTGCCTTACCCTTTCCAGCTCATCATCGGGAACATGCTCAAGTGCCAGAAGCATGGTTTCCCGGAGCACTTCCTTTATGGCGACCGAGAG
>JBGQDJ010000068.1:0-9516 GCA_041495805.1 Geobacteraceae bacterium | reverse complement strand
GCTCCATGTATTCGCAGAGCTGATAAAAAGCCTTGTTATGATCCTTCTCTTTAAAGTGAGCCAGTTCGTGAACGACTATCATCTTCAAAAATTCAAGGGGAGCATGCCTGAATAAGGATGCAATCCTGATCTCATTTTTTGCCTTGAGTTTTGCCCCCTGTACTCTTGAGATAAAGGTATGTGTGCCGAGGGCGTGCTGTATCACATTGAGTCTGCCATCATAAACCGCCTTGCTGAGCGGCTGTGATTTGCGGAGGTGTTCGTTCTTGATCTCAACGGCAAAATCATAGAGTCCCTTTTCCGTCACGATATCATGCGTCGACGGATATTTCTTCAGAAGGAAGCTCCCCAATCTGTCTTCGGATATCAGCTGGCTCACCTGGCCTGTTATTTTTTCCGAATAACCCGCCAGGTATTTCAATTCGTGCATGTTCTTCTCCCATGCTGGCTTTTCTGACATTAAGCTTCTTACTTTCTTCCTACCCATTTCCGTGGCAATAAATGGTGGCAAAGATTTCGAGTTCTTGGCCTTCCTGAGATTACTCTTATTGATATTCAGAAATGTCAATTCCTGCCTGTTCCGCTCCAGCCTGAGCCCTTTTAACCCAGCCACAACCACGTTCCGATAAGGCCTCCCAGGCAATCTGAATATCCCCCGGACGGTCCTCGCGCAAAAGCGAAAAGAGTGCTCTGGCCTGCTTCAGGTCTTTTTTCTTCTTGTCCGCGGCTGCAACATCACGCTCCTGGGAGACAATCAATTTATGAAGGGCATATCGCGCCGGTTGCGGCACCCGGACCAGGCAGGGAGTTCCGGCAATCATCACTGCGTTGATCGGATCTTCAATCAGGAAATCCAGGAAACGTAACGGCTCGGCTGCTGCATTGAGCCGGCGTATCGGTACGGGCGCCACGTTATTCTTATGCATCGGAGTAAGGATATCCACACGAAGAGTCTTGCCCCTGACGGCAAACCTGGTTGAGGGTTCCTTGTGGGACAGGCGCGGAACAGGGAAAAAACCCATCTCCAAAGAGTCCAATACATCCGGTACATCAGCTTTGAGATCAGGCACCGCCAGAGATATCCTGGTATCGGCGGCGATATCCACATCCTGCGTCATTCGTACATCACCACCCCAGATCACCCCCAGATGCGTTCCAATGACTACAAATCCGATTGTACCGACAAGGACTCCGCCAAGACGAAAAACTCCACTGTCAGCCAATCTGGAGACAACCTTTGCCATATCGGGTTTGACAGGTTGAACACCACCAGCCATTATTTGTGCCGAAAGGCGCTGCAGCATCGCCATGTCTGCCCGGACGTCATTTTCCCCGGCACGCCGTGCCTCGATCAAACGACGGACGTTTTCATTATCCGGGCCGAGATATATCTGGGTGCGGCCGGTTGGGAGCGTCGCCTGGAAATAATAATAGACTGTTCCCTTGACCGTCTTCGTCACAATCTCGCCCTGAAGATGAGCAACATTTCGCATTGCCTCAAACGTGTCAAGCCGTTCCAGGAGATCCGAGTATAAGACCATCGTCTCCCCGCCAATATGTTCCATTCAGAATACCTCAGTTATACTCACTGTTATATGAAAGTGAGTATAACACAAGTTATACTCAATAATCAACTAGGCTGAGTATAACCGAAACTTACATTGGCACTTTTGTTGGCGTAACCCTGTTGCCTTACTGAGTTGAGCGGTTTTTTCTTTTATGATCAACTTTGCATCTTGGAAGCCTGAGCCTAAGTCCGCTGCCACGCCTCAAGCTCCATCTCAGCGGGTTTGTGGGTTTTTGAGACCTTGGGAATGGCTGACTTACCCAACGTTTTCCCGGATTTGTCTTCTACGATTTTTCTTACTCGAGCTTTCCCTTTAAGTTTGGATTCCATTATATGGTTCCTTAATCAAGATGAGAATCGATCTGAACTGAGTACAGAGTTGCCATAGGTATACGCGACAATGTTAACTTTTCACTCTATAGCATAAAAACCGCACTGTTTCCATATATGATATTGGGATCACTCGATTAAAGAGGGATGATTTTCTTGACAGGGCGGGGGGATAGGGGTAATTATAAGGGCGTTTAATGGAGGAGCGGATGGGGTTATGTATTCGAGCTATATCGAATGAAAAACCGCCTTTGCCGGATTTTGCCGGTGGGGCGGTTTTTTGCTTTTTCGATCAACTTGGTATCTTAGAAGCCTGACTCTTAGCCCTTAGCCCTTCTGACCCTTAGTCCTTCGCTTTTTCCCTTTAGAACGGGAGAATATGCCCAGAATGCTGTCAAGATAATTAGATTATAAGGGGAGAACGAACTGCAAGTTATTAAGTGCTTTAAGGAGGCGGAAATATAATATGGCGCGCATCGAAGGAATACGGATACAGAATTATCGGTCTCTCAGGGACGTGAGTCTCGGCAAGACGTTTGAAAATCAACATAACAATCCTTTGCCGCACTTGGTTACCATCATCGGCCCAAATGGTAGCGGAAAGTCATCTCTCATGGACGCGTTCGGGTTCATCGGAGATTGCCTGGCTGAGGGTGTTGAGGAAGCCTGTGACAAGTCTCACCGCGGGGGTTTCGAAAGGTTACGTACCAAAGGGCAAACCGGCCCGATTCAATTTGAAATCTATTACAGGCAGGACAAAAATTCTCGGCCTATAAGCTATTCTCTCTCTATCGACATCGATAGGACAAGTAGGCCTATTGTGACTTATGAGCGACTGCGACAGCGTAGAAAAGGGCAGACAGTCGGCCAGCCGTATTCATTACTTGAGGTCACCACTGGGCGCGGCTTTGCCTGGGCTGGTGAAGCAGCGGAAAAGGAGGAGGGGAGCCAGAAAGTGGAAGTAAGGCTTGAAGACCCCCAACGGCTTGGGATTACCACGCTCGGGAATCTGGCAGACCATCCCCGAATTGTCAAATTCCGGGAGTTCCTTGAAGGGTGGTATCTTTCCTACTTTGTACCTGAACTGGCTCGCGGGCTGCCCATAGCAGGTGCTCAGAAGCATCTTAGCAGGACGGGGGAAAATCTTGCAAATTACGTTCAGTTCATGGAACGTCAACATGGCAAGCGATTCAATGATGTGTTGCAGAGAATCGCAAGGAAAATCCCAGGGATACAGAAGATAACAGCCAATAAAGCCCTTGATGGACGCCTTTTGCTAGAATTTAACGACCGTGGCTATGTAGACCCTTTCTATGCCCTTGACATGTCGGACGGCACTTTGAAGATGTTCGGCTATCTCCTGCTGCTAGAAGACCCCGAACCGGCACCGTTGATTGGTATAGAAGAGCCGGAAAACGGTCTTCACCATCAACTCCTGGAACCACTGGCAATGGAAATGAAGAAATATTCAGCGCAACCGGGCGGACCTCAAATCATCCTGACGACACATGCGCCCTACCTAGTTGATGCGCTGAAACCTGAAGAGGTGTGGATTCTTGATAAGGACGAGACCGGTTTTAGTTCTGCCGTTCGTGCGGCTGAGATCCCGACCATTAAGGAATTATTTGCAGAGGGGATTCCTCTTGGAAGTCTTTGGTACAGTAATCATTTCGGGAGGGGTAATCCGTGATGTTTCTTGAAATACTCCTTGAAGGAGCCTCCGATGTTCCAACCGTCAAGGAAATTCTGACCCGCCGTTTCAACCTTGCTGAGGGCGAACATTTTCGCATCCACCCCCACAAGGGTAAAGGCAAATTGCCGTTGAATTCCCTCGCCCGACCGGACGTAAAACACCGGGGGCTGCTGGATCAGCTACCGGCGAAGTTGAGGGGTTATGCAAGTCTGCCGCCGGGTTATTGTGTCGTGGTGTTGGTGGACAGTGACAAGACCAATTGTCAAGAGCTTAAGAGTGCGTTAGTTCAGATGTACGAATCACTGGACAAACGGCCTACAAGCGTATTACTTCGTATCGCTGTTGAGGAAACGGAATCCTGGTTCATCGCCGATAGTGATGCCGTACGTAAGGCTTACCCCAAGGCAAAGCATCAGCGGATTGCAGGCATTCAGCCCGATAGTGTCGTCGGCGCATGGGAGCGCCTTGCGGAAACATTAGGCCGACAGCCGCTTAATTGTGACGGTTCTGATAAATGCGAATGGGCTGAGAAGATAGCACCGCATTTGGACCTTGAGGCACCGAAATCGCCGAGTCTGAAAGCTTTCATAAATGGTGTTGCCCGCTTTGTTGAGAGAAATCTGTGAACAAAAAAACAGACAAGTGGGAACAACTGGGGAGAGTCTTAAGGGTCGGGTCTCCAAATTACATTTTCACTTGTGAATGATCATATGTAGATGTTTTTCACTCTTTATTCCCCGCTTAGAACCCGATCTGCCGCTTCTTCGGCTCGGGCTGCGCCAGAGTCGCATCTCCAAAATCCATTAATTTTGATATTAACCATTTTGGGTGCTTTCTCATCCTTCTTCCCCCTTGAACCCGATTTTCCGCTTCTTGGAGAGTCTTAAGGGTCGCGTCTCCAAATTCCATTTTCACTTGCGAATGTTCATCTGTAGATGTTTTTTCACCCTTACTTCCCCGCTTTGAACCCGATCTGCCGCTTCTTCGGCTCGGGCTGCGCCATGAGGCTGCGGATGGCGTCGAATACCTCGATAAACTGTTTGTCGTGCCGGTCATACTTCATCTCCAGCTCATCAAGCTTTCGGGCAAGCGCAGGAGAGCGCAAAAGGGTCGTGTCTCAACAACGTTCAAGCTATTAACCCAAAATCGGCATTTATCCACTAAGGACTTGAAGAAACGTTAAGAAAACCGGAATATTATGAAATAACCTTTTACATCATTTCAAGAGAAAAGGCATTTCAGCAATTTTTCTCGCGTCAGCTTGTGGTGGGTTTCAATATTGGAAAGAATTGCCGCCAGAGTGCCAACTCTCAGGGGATTATGTGCGGGTACGGTAATGTGATGTTCACCGTCTTCATCTGTTGAAAGTCGTATGTGACTGCCGGTTTGGCGGGTGACATGATAACCGAGTCTAACGAGTGCCTTTGCCAGGTCATTCCCGGTAATGTCACGCGGCAGTTTCATACTGCGAGTACTTCTTCGTGGACAAAGTGCAGGCGTATCATCTTCGGCGCTTTACCTTCATCGAAGTGGCAGCGAACCGCATCCCGCACATTTACATGGAGTTCATCAAGGGTTTCTGCCTCGGTGAAAATCGACTCCCCGAGCGCCTTGGCAGCGTAGCCTCCCTCCGGGGCCTCTTCAACAAGAAAAAAGATTTCGTTCATGGGAAACTCCTTTGCTGTGGCTGATAATAGCAAAGTACCGGGACATAAGCAAAAAATAAATTCGCTGAAGGAAAAACCACTGGGGCAGGTAATCCCGGGGACATCCATACTTAATTCAACATTGACAGATAAGTGAGAAGGAAGGAGGGAATAAGTGGCCAGGCTACATTTTATTGTGGGTAATTCGCTGAAATAGGCAAAAAGTCGCCTGTCCACTTTCCAAGCATCTGATTACTATCAGCAGAACCACGGATTGTCCGAAGAATACTCCACGAACTTCCAGCGGAGTGCGGTGGCGTTCTTTGTCTCAATTACCTTGTGGATCTTGAATTCAATAATCCTTTCCGCTCCGGGGAACGGGAGTGCAGGTTCCTTGTTCCAGATAATATCCGCGCTACCCGACAACTGCAGGGTTCCGCCATGTTCGAAGTCAAGGAAGAGCAGGCCGGCATTGGGGTTCTCGGTGATGTTGCCCAATGTGTTGAACATGCCGTTGCCATTATAGTCGGGCCAGATAAGGGTCCGTTCGTCAACAACCTGGACGAACCCGGGAAAACCCCCTCGGTGCGAGGCATCGGCACCGCCAAGAGGATGAAAACTCGCAAGAAAGAATGTATCGGCCCGCCTGATCCACTGCTGAAGCTCACCGCTCAGCGAGTCAGAATGCCGTACAACCCCGGGCGGGAGAGAAGCATCATTGGGCAATTCACACTCGCGGGATTGTATGTATCTGGGGCAATTTGAATATACCTGACGGGTCCGCACGGAGAAACCATCCGGCCCGGTGACCACGCTACCGTTCACCCGCAAACGGCGACGCGTCGAAAAATCGATCAACAGCAGGCCGAGCTCACTGCCGTCCCGCAGGTTATCTTGCAAAGGATCTGATTTATCCGGCTGAGCATTGATCCTCAGGGTCCGTTCATCCATGACCCGCATGAATCCGGGCTCGCCGCACAGGATGGATGACCATACCATGCCATGCGCGTCAACAGAACCGAGGATAATCATTGGTTGGCTTTGAATAAAATCAACGAAAACATGGGCAATTACCGGAAGGATCATGCGGCTGTTACTGTTGGCAGCTTCGCCGGCGCCGGCCAGCGTCTGGGCCTTGAGTTCACCTGAATGATAGACTGAGTCCATTGTGTCACTCCCCCCTTCGCACCCGCTCAGAACCGCATTTCATAAATCACTGTGGTTCTGTCACTGGTAAGCGTACCATTCTTCGAGCTTTCACTACCTGATTGGCTTAATGCCATATTGATCTTCGGAAACAGAAGTCGAGACAGGTTCCGCCATCTCTATCATGGGCATCAGCGTGGTAGCCATGGAGAGACTTAAGGGTCTCCAAATTACATTTTCACTTGTGAATGATCATATGTAGATGTTTTTCATCCTTTCTTCCCCGCTTTGAACCCGCTTTTCGATCCTTTCGTCGCTGTACCCCTTGGCTTTGTACAGCTCCCGCATCCGCTTGCCCGCCAGTTCCGGGTTTTCTATCTCCTCCAGTCGCTCGTACCCCACACTCGCCAGCCAGCGCTTGAACGGCTCGGCCTTGGGCGAAGGAATGGACTGGATGATGCGAAGCAGTCCTTCGGCGTGAGAGCAGTCCGTCTCCCGCAATTTGCCGTCTGACGCTTCAAGTTTGGACTGTCGACAAATTGTCGACAGTTCAAACCCGCCGATTTTTTCCCGTTGTTTTATGCGATACCAATAGTCCCTTGGATTAGGGCTGTCGGTCAGTGCTGCGACCACATCAATTACAGAGAAATACCACTTTTGGTCCGTCTCGCTCCAGACTGAACGTATCTGCTTCGATTCAAAGAGTTTTATGATGCTCATGGCGTCACCCTTTATTAGTGGTCAGTGGATTGGGTGGGAATTGGGGTCGGCCTATGCGATCCTGCAATTTCAACTTCTGCAAAAACAGAAAAGCCACCCGTCTGCACTACGCAGACAAAGGCGGCTCTTTCAACCGGTATTTCCATAAGGGCAGTAAACCCATCCTTTTCTCCCCAAAAACATCGTCAAATTAAGCTGTTTCAATACACCTTTTGACCCGTTAAGTCAACGGTATAGATGCAAAGGATGAATTATGAAATAACCTGCAAGAAGTGGCTAGAGGGACTTCTTTCTATTTTACTAACGAGGTTCGCGCCACATTTAGATTGCCATACGTTGAGCCTGAGCTGAAGTCACCTTCCCGATTCGCCCCCTGATTTTACAGCATGGGACTGTTCGCCGATTTCAATATAACCAGAGCCGCTTGTTGGCAAATGCCCTTCCGGAACCCGACTTCAGGTATTTTTCAAAGGCCATAGCTTTACCCTCATCGAGAAATGCATGGAAGGTGACAATTTCCCATGAGCGATATTTGGCTGTGTGGGTAGACTGACCGGCGTTGTGGGCTGCGAGACGTTTTTGAGGATCAGAGGTTAAGCCGACGTATCGCTGCTCGGGGTGGGGAATACTTTGGAGGAGATAGACGTATTTCATGCGCCCTCCGTTCAAAACTTAGATTAGATTGGAGAGGCCCGCTTTCGCCATGCCTGTGCGCTGAAGCGCTCCGGCGAGCAAGAGCAAATCTGCGGTGGACTATGCAAAAAATGACTCTAGCGGTCTTGCCAGCCGAGGAGAAAGCCCTCCTTCGCCAGTCGCCTTCGTAAACTCAGGCGGCTTCGGCGGGCAGCCTTCTCAAAGCAAAAGCTCCGGCCGACAGGCCGATGGCCTGCCAGCCGAAGCTTTTGCGAAGGCTATAGGGAATTTTTATTATTCCTTACTTGAAAGAGATACTATTAGCACTCAAAGTGATAATATTCATCAAGTATCCGTTATTATTCTCCTTACGCAACATATCAAATCCCAACTTCTTCCATTTTTATTCGGACTGCGGTTCGATTCCGAAAAGATAAATCGAACAGTGCCTGTAACTAATTATAATACCGTCTGTTGCTGAAAATACCTTTTTATAGAGCTTCCATATTTAACGGCCTGTTAAATACGACAATATGAATTGTGTTATCGACCTGATAAGAATTCTCGGTTTTCAACAGTTGGTATAGAGAATTCCATCGAACCACCTCTGCAAGAACTCGTGCCGGGTAGGCCACCAAACCCACAAGAGATCTTAACTATCCTTTCCCTGAAGTTTTGGGAGGCGGCGGTGCCACAGGTCGTTGGGGCATTGGGGGTGGCGCAACCCCACTGTTTGGCTTCGGACCTTGTGGGCTTGGCATGGACGGTGTCACGTAACCACGTTCAACCGAGGAATCGTTCTTTGTCATTACTTGTTCTCCTTCTGAGGTTCTAGGGGACTCTCAGGAACCGAGGTGTTGCCGACCTGCTGAGTAGCAGTTTGAGGGTTATGCTGGATGACCGGCGCGAGGCCTGTAAAGCGCGGCATCGATGGAGCTACTAATCCCCCTTGAAGTCGTTCATCTTTAGTCATCCTTGAGCCTTTCCCTGTAGTGGACAGAGGGAGAACTTTCGTGGCGATAATCGCCATGAATAAGAGAACACCTTGCGCAATGTGTCAGCCCTTATTTCTTCTTCATTTTGTTTTCTTTATTAGACTGGACCGGTGGAATCGGAGGTTTATTAATGGTCGATTTTATTGGCATAGGCGGAGGTATAAAGCCACTTTCTTCTTTATCCCGGTTGGTCTTTTTCATAGGCACTACCTACTATCTCCTTGAGCTAGAGTCAGAGGCGGGTTCTGTGCTGAATGAGTCTAGATTCTAGTCTATTCGCCTTGGTTGTTCTGAGGTTGCGGAGGTGGCGTTGGAGTTGGATTTTGGTTGACCGGTTGAGACGGCATTTGAGGCGGAAGTAATCCTTCTGTAACCGGTTCCCTGTACGGCATTGACGGCGTTGTTAGCCCTTTCTTCAATTCTTCCAGTTCGTTGGACATGTTTTAACCTCTCGTTGAAATTAATTGTCGAGAAAATAGTCATGGCAATTATCGCAAAAAGGAAAAGGGCGCCAGAAATGCGATTAAGCCATGTAGTAACGATGATATAGGGGTTTTTCTTGTTCCAGTACGAATTATCTCCTGCTGCGTATTTTTCGAAATAGTCTAGTTGGACACTGATTCCCTTCTGGCTCGTAAGGAAAGACCTGAATCCGTGACGGTATTTTGCTGACAGCTCTGTTTGGGGGTGAATTGGCCGATTTTTTGGGGTAGCCCCCCTGATCCAGACAGAATTGGCTTCCTATTTTGCCTTGTTACGCCTGTTCTCTGACAACTGAACCGTTTT
>JBGQDJ010000067.1:0-9540 GCA_041495805.1 Geobacteraceae bacterium | reverse complement strand
GTTGTTGAAAGATAGGCACATGAAATGGAGATGGGTCGGCGACCTTTTCGGCCAGGCATTCTTTCCGGTCCTGCCGAGAAGGGCGATCGTGTCGCCGGCATGGACGATATCACCAGGCGAAATCAGCACTTTTTCCAGATGAGCGTAATAGTAGTAACGGTTTTCCTCCGGGTTGAAGATCCAGATGTACCTCCCCCCCCTGATTGGACTTGGGTATTCCCATGCGGTGTTTACCGCAATCACCACGCCGTCGGCAAAGGCGACGATCTCCGCCGGCGTTCCGGTGACGCTATCCTGGCCGCTTCGCCGCTTGTCGCGGATGAACAGGTCGTGGGCCGGATGTCCGCCATGCCTGTTTCCGGTGTAGAAGTCGTAACCGGCTGGGCTGTAGTCGTTGCCGCGTCTGCCGCCGATGCTTTTCGGACCATAACCCTTTACAGGAAAATGGTAAGGAGAGCTTCCTGTCTTTCCGCCGTAAGAGTCCAGAAGCCCCTTGTCTAGGTCGATTATTTTCCGTTCGGCCGCATGTCGGTCTATTCTGTTGTCCCTGATTGACTTTTCCAGGCTGTTCCAGTCGTCGCAGAGCGAAGCAAATGATGGAAGCGCAGATAGGATAATGAGTAAAACGGCAGGCAGTAATCGGTGGATCACTTCTCAATCCTTCCTGAATCTCAATGGTACCCCATTGCTAATGGTGGGGTTATTCGTTTCAATATAACGGTGCAAATTAAACATATCAGGGTAGGGGCGGCGCTTGCTCCGCCCAAACGAGGCACGGCAAGCAGCGCCCCTACAGTTTTTACAGCACTCCGTCCAGCGTCTTCTCAAGCCCCTTGACGCTAGTGACCGGAGGCAGACACGCACCACCGGCGCAGATATGTGCAACCGGTTTTCCCTTTACCGTCTTAAGTCCCTCGCTCTCATCTCCCTCCCGCACAAAACGGAGCGCCAGATCGGGAATGTATCTCCGGTGCACAGCCCTGAGCATGCCGCGGAATAGATCATTTTTCTCACGATAGACAAGGGTGATATCCGTCCCCTGACTCCGAGAGAAAACCCATGCGCAGATCAGGTGCAAAAACCAGGACGACTGTTGCGCGGCGTTCGCCATGAAGGCCCGCAGGATATTCTCACCCTCCCGTACCAGTGTGTCGTCGGAAGTGATTCTCCCGAGCCGCAGGAGGTTCATGGCCGCAACCGAGTTGCCGGACGGGGTCACGTCATCGAAAGAGCGCTTCATCTTCATCAGCACTTCCTCTGCGTCGCTCCCCGTATCGTACAACCCCCCACCGGTCCCACTTTCGAAGATGCGGAGCATCTCCCGAGTATAGCGCAACGCCCCGTGAAGGTAGGATGCATCCGCCGTCACCAGGTAGAGTTCCGTAAGCCCCCAGGCGAGGAAGGCATAATCATCGAGGAAGGCGGGGATGGAAGATTCTCCAAGGTGGAAGCTCCTTTGCAGCCTGCCTGATGAATTGTGCAGATGCCTTTCCAGGAAAGCGGCCGCCTTGACGGCCGCGGCAAGATAGCGCTCGTTCCCTGTGATGCCGGCGCCACGCGCCAGGGCGACGATCATCAGGGCGTTCCAGCCGGTAAGGATCTTCTCGTCCCGGAACGGGCGGATTCTTTCATCCCGTTTGTTGAGGAGCTTTCCCCGGGCATCATGCAAGAGCGCTTCCAGAGTGTCGCGCTCCATGCCGCTTGCCTCGATGAACTGGTCGAGGGGACGCTTCAGGTGCAGTATGTTGCGCTTCTCGAAATTGCCCTGCTCCGTGACATCGTAAAACCGGCAGAAAATTCGCGCTGTTTCGGCGCCCAGAACCTCTTCCACCTGGCCGGGGGTCCAGAGGTAGAACGTCCCCTCCTCACCTTCCGTATCGGCATCCTGGGCGGAATAAAAGCCTCCTTCTGGCGCTGTCATCTCCCGCAGCACGTATTCGAACAGTTCTTCCGCAACAGTCAGATGGAAGGGATCGGCAAAGGCCTGATACGTATCCAGGCAGGCCATGGCAAAGAGCGCCTGGTCATAAAGCATTTTCTCGAAATGGGGGACTAGCCACTCCCGGTCGACAGAGTAGCGGTGGATGCCGGAACCGATCTGGTCCCAGATTCCGCCCCCCCGTATCTGACGCACGGTATTTTCCACCATATCCCGGCCCGCCCCGGAGCCGGCGCTTTTCCAGGCGCGAACAAGAAAGGAGAGTGCGAGGGACATGGGGAATTTGGGGGAGTTGCCAAAGCCGCCGAAAAAAGGATCATACATACCGGCGAGTTCACGGTACGCGGTCTGAAGCAGGCCTGCACCGGGGAAGGGGCCTGGTGCAGGCAGGGAAACTTTGCGCATGGCATCGAGGACCGTTTCACAGTCCTTCATGACGTTCTCTCCCCTGTTCTGCCATGCCTCATGGAGCTTTTCCAGGACCTCGATGAGTCCCGGCATCCCCCTCTCACTCCTTTTCGGCAGGTAAGTGGCGGCGAAAAAAGGCTTCCGGTCCGGAGTCATGATGACGTTCAGTGGCCAGCCGCCGCGACCGGTCATCAACTGCGCCGCCATCATGTACTGGGAGTCTATATCGGGCCGCTCCTCGCGGTCAACCTTGATCGGCACCGTATAGCGGTTGACGACCTCGGCGACCTCGGAGTCGGCGAACGACTCATGGGCCATCACGTGGCACCAGTGGCAGGTGGCGTAACCGATGGAGAGGAGTATGAGCTTGTTCTCTTGCCGCGCCTTGGCGAACGCTTCATCACCCCAGGGATGCCAGTCCACCGGATTATCCGCATGTTGAAGGAGGTAGGGGCTTTTTGCAAATATCAGCCGGTTGAAACGGGGGCCTCCATCGGCTGGCAACGTCGTTTTATCCAGTTCGATAAATTCCCTTATCCGCAAGTTCTCATCTTTTTCTTCCACACCCTTTCCCATTTCCTCTCCTTTTCACGACCTGCACCGCCTGGCGCGTGAGAATACCCTTGCCGTTTCAATTGTATCAGATTTTCAGGCAGTGGGATTCGAAAAGAAAAACTCGTGGAAATGGCGTCAAAAGAGGTGATAAGCTTTAATGGCCGGATTAACAGCAATTGGTTTCCATTACACAGTAAACTCCGGGATCGCTCCTATTTCGAGGTGAACTGATAGGCCCGCTCCCCGCAGAACCCTGTGGAACCTTTCGCGCAAACCGTCCCGTCCTGCCAAATCGAGCCATCGAGGTTCGCGCGTTCCAGTTTAACTCCCTTCAAACCTGTCAGTCTCAGATCGGTCATCTTCATGTTCGCCCCGCTAAGGTCGGCGAGTTCGAGATTTGACTCCCCCAGGTCTGCCCGCTCCAGGTTCGAGTTGCTCAGATCCGCGCCTTTCAGGTTGCATTTGGTCAGATCGAAAGCGACAAGCTTGAGGCCGCTCAGGTTTTTGCCGGCAAAATTCCTGGTTGTTTTCAAGAGTTCCATGACCTGCTTGATGGAGAGCCTTTCACCTGGCGCGGGCTCGGCTTTCTGTGCCCCATCTCCGGATGTATGCCTGGCCACTCTTCTGCTTTTGTGGCTATCCTTTATCGGGCTCTTTTTGTCAACCGTTTTTTCAGAGGGCGGTTGAGCTGCCGTTGTCTTTTCTGCGGGCTTGGCAGGGGCACCGGCGGTTCCCTTGATATTGTCATTTGCCGCAAGGGCGAGAGGCGCGGCAAAAGCCGCCGTTGCTGCTGCCATAACAAAACCCGCGGCGATAAAGTAAATTGCGAAATGTCTCATAATATTTTCCTTTTTATATGCGGAAATCCTCTGCCGGGCCTGGTTTGACAAATCCGGTACTTCTGAAAAAATGCTTGATTATCGTCTATAATATCGGAAAATGCCGATCGCTATCACGTATACGTTGAAACCATGTTGCATTATCAATGAAAATGATGCTTACTGTTTTCCTATCGGCATTTGAAATAATAACTGAAATGTTTGTGATGGAACAGGCCATTGCCACAGATGGAGGAGAAATCATGGAACCAGATGCTTCCATATCGATCGTCCGGGAAATCATGACGGACTTTGCCGATTCCACCGGACTTTCATCCTCGAGGAACCCCCCACAGCGCTATCTCTGGACCGATTCGTTTGCCGTTTGCAATTTTCTCGAACTTTTCCGTCGGACCCGTGATGAAAATTATCGCGGACTGGCGCTGCGCCTCGTAGACCAGGTGCATCACACCCTTGGCCGTCACCGCCGGGACGATCCTCGAAGCGGCTGGATCAGCGCACTCGACGCCGATCAGGGCGAGACACACCCAACTGGGGGGGGGCTGCGGATAGGCAAGAAGCTGGACGAACGGAGACGCGGCGAGCCTCTGAACGAGCAACTGGAATGGGACCGGGACGGACAGTACTACCATTACCTGACAAAGTGGATGCACGCCCTCAATCGTGTCGGCATCGCCACGGGAGACCCGGCCTATTTAAGGTGGGGGATGGAACTGGCGCAAACGGCCCATTCCAGATTCACCTATACTCACCCCTCCGACGGACGGAAAAGGCTGTACTGGAAGATGAGCATCGATCTAAGCTACCCTCTCGTCCTTGCCATGGGGCAGCATGACCCGCTGGATGGACTCGTCACGTACAGCGAGCTTCAGACGACAGCATCAAGCGAATTCGCGCACTCCGCGCTTCCCGACCTGAGTCCCGAGATAAGTGACATGGCCGTCATATGCAGGGAAGAGAACTGGACAACGAATGACACGCTGGGCCTCGGCGGTCTCCTCATTGACGCCTGGAGAATAGCGCAACTGATGACGAGAGGCGGTTTAGTGGATGCGGGCCTCCTCGAAGCCCTCCTGGATTCGGCTCGGCTCGGCCTGGAATCGTTCAAGGCGGACAACCCCCTGAAATACCGGGCCAGACAACGTCTTCCCTTCCGGGAACTGGGTCTTGCGATTGGGCTTAAGGGTGTAGGAATGATGCAGGAATACATTGAAAAGAACCCGGGCGGTTTGGGTCTTGAAAGTTCCCTCCAGCGAAAGATGGTAGCCCTCTCGGAGTATCTGCCGCTCAGCAACATTATCGAGAGGTTCTGGCTGGATAACAAAAACCGGGAGGCAGGCAATTGGGGTGAGCATCGGGAGATCAACATGGTTATGCTGGCCACCAGCCTTGCTCCCGAGGGATTTCTGACGGTTTGACAGCCGGACAAAAACCTTATTCACGTTCCAAAGAAGAAAAAGTGCCGCGGCACCATGGAGGGCCTGACTGTGCCGCGGCGAATGGAATCCTTCGTGCAGGTAATTCTGTTTACCTGATAGCTTAACCTGGAAATGGAAAAAATCAAGTGGGGGTATGAAAAGGATTGATCTTTGACAACTCTCAACTCTGGTGCTAGAGTCACCGATAAAATGCGAATGGAGAGGAGAACTTTCAATGTCAGCCATGCTCGACCGTATCCGGAAAATGATAGAAGGCGACAAGCCGATAATGCCTATTGCAAAACTGCTCGGCTTCAGTGTCAGATCTGTTGATCTGGGAGAGGCGGTCATCGAGATGGATACGACTGAACATCATTTCAACGCCTCAGGGACGCTGCACGGCGGGGTTCTGTGCACAATCGCAGATACAGCCATGGGGGTGGCCTTCGCCACCATGCTGGAGGAGGGGGAGGCGCTGACCACCCTGGAACTGAAGATCAACTTCCTGAAGCCTGTTTGGAAGGGAAAGCTGCTTGCTTTGGCAAAGGTAGTAAAGAAGGGAAGGATGACCGGGTTGATAGAGTGCGACGTTCTGGACGAACATGGACAACTGATTGCCCGCGCAGGCAGCACCTATATGGCAATATCCGGTGATCAGGCTAAGAACCGGGGGCTTCCCGCCTGATCCAATCTCATCCGGACCTGGAGAATTCAGCATGAATCGCCCTGTTCATGGAAAATTCCGATCATCAAATCGGAATAAATGCAGTTACCACTGATTGGATGACATTTTTTATCTGCCGGTTGGTCCTGTCTGCTATAATCTGAGCCATCATGTCTTGCGCATTGATCATTTTGCCGAACAGTCGTTCAAAACTCAGGTTTACCTCATCCGCATTGCCTGTACTCAGGAGAAACAACTTATTATTGCCGTCGCGTTTGGTTCGAATCAACCACGAGGACAGCTCGATATTTCTGGCGCTATTATAGAGTTTCTGTGCATCCAGCATATTATAGATGTAGAATGACCTGTGTCCGTCATAGGATTTCAGAACCATGGTTTCCATTCCGGCGATAAATGCCTTGATTCTATCTCCATCGAATTCCTCATCAAAGGCAAGACGAATACAATCAACACTATTTTTTCCATTGACACTTGGAAAGGGATCGCAACAGATTGCTTCAACCGCTTCATTAAGTGATTTATGCCCTGCTTTTTTCCACTCTCCTGGGTTGCGCTTGTACAGTTTGACCGCCAATTCCCTGAGGGAGGCAAAAACAATCCGCTGATGTGATTCCGTCACCAAATCAATATCATTCTTCACCAGGCAACTTACTTCAAACCCGTACCTCTTCACATCCCTGTGACTGCTTGAACAACCGGCCAGAATCATAAGGCACAATAAGCCCGGAATGGCCGGGAAGACGTTTCTCATAAGTCAAACCAATTTTGCCGCGGAGAAATGCATTGAATTTGCCATTTAACTTTCGGGAAAAGAATACCGTGCCTGGAGTGTTTCATTGGACCTGCGCGTATTTGTTCAGTCTGTCTTTATGAGGAGAGCACGAGCATTGCCGAGCATTGGATTTTCTCATACCTTGCGCGGCAGCGTCCAGCCTATTTATTGCCGGCATTCTAGCACATTGTTGCCGATATCTGGCCGATTATTTCGCGGTAAAGACCCAATAGTCATACAAAACACGGAAACGCCTGATTTATCCGGCTCTCCTTATATCTTCCCCCTCTTTTTCTTCTTAAAATAAAATATTTTTCGAAATTATTGTCAACGCGGACGTGTTTTAGACGTTCATTTATATAGAGCATTGTAGTAAAATAAATAAGAAAAGATAATGCTACCATTGGGGGTTGATATGAAAAAGATCATTTGTATTGCCCTTGCGGCAATGGCGCTGATACTGGCAGGCTCCTCACCCGGCGACGCTTTTCGCGGCGGGCATGGCGGGCATGGCGGGCATGGCGGGCATGGCGGTCACTTCGGAGTAGGTTTCTCTATCGGGCCGGGATGGGGTCCGGGGTGGTGGGGTCCTTATCCCTATTACCCATATAACCCTTACTATGCCGGGCCTCCTGTTGTAGTCCAGCAGCAACCTGAGACTTACATCCAACAGGACCCTCAAGATGAGGGACCGATCTACTGGTATTTCTGCAAGGACCCGGAGGGTTACTACCCGTATGTGAAGAAGTGCCCGAAGGGGTGGCTGAGGGTTTTGCCATCTCCAACACCGGAAGGAGAGGAGGAGTAAAAGATGAAAACGCGAATGGGAAAAATCATCTCATCTCTTGCATTGCTGGCATTGGCGGGATGCGCGACTCTTCCAACGGGTCCGAGTGTCCGGGTGTTGCCTGGCCAGGGGAAGCCATTTGAGCAATTCCAGGCCGATGACGCGGTCTGCAGGCAGTGGGCAGCACAGTCGATAGGCATCTCTCCGCAGGAGACGGTTAATCGGAGTGCGGTCAGTGGGGCTGTCGTAGGCACGGCTATCGGAGCGGGAGTAGGTGCGCTTCTAGGCGCCGCAACGGGCAATGCAGGCGCAGGCGCGGCCATCGGAGCGGGGAGCGGACTTCTTGTGGGGACTGCAAGCGGCGCCAACGCCGGGAATCTATCCGGATGGGAGGCCCAGCGCCGTTACGACAACACCTACATCCAGTGCATGTATTCCAAGGGAAATCAGGTGCCGGGAACACCGCGGTCTTATCGGATGCGGAGGACCGCTCCTCCGCCGCCTCAGGGCTATAACTCCGTACCACCCGACTATGTTCCGGAAGATGCGTATCCGCCGTCTCCATCGCAATAATTCCGCACTTGCTGCGGTGGATTCAGGAGAAGCAAAAAGGGGATGGATTTATTCGTATGTCAAAATGAATAAGGTTATATGACGGATCAGGTCGGTGATTTGGCGGATTTATTGGGGGGGATTGCAGTAAACGAACATCATAGAGGTTCAAATTTACGCATTAGACATCGGCTCAAAGATTTTTGTTTTGCAAATTGCATCGGGACAGAAAATGTGACAGTTTTAGAAAACCGATGAACAACAGAATACATCTTCAGTTGATCGTCTGGTCCTTGATGGAAATCTTCAGCTTTTTCAGAAGCGCCTGAAAATTGGGGCGCAGCATCCCCGTCTCTTCCGCAGCCCGGGTGACATTCCAATTGTTCCGCTTAAGTGCGCTGATCACGAAGGCCTTTTCTATCGGTTCGACCGCCTGTTCCCGGATCTGCCTTTTGGATTCCTTCAGTTCATCCAGGCTCTGGGGAACGAACGACGGTTTCACAGGGACTTCACCCAGTGGAGGCTGAATTTCCAGCCCCTCCTTGCGTATAATATCACCCTCGGCAAGCACGACCGCCCTTTCGATGATATTTTCAAGTTCGCGTACATTCCCAGGGAATGAATACTCTTCCAGGACCACATAGGCATCTGGGGCTATTCCCCGGATATCCTTTCCGATCTCCTCGGAAAATTTCTTCAAAAAATGCCTGATAAGGACGGGAAGGTCCCCCTTCCGCTCACGGAGCGGGGGGAGCTCGACGGGGATGATGTTCAAGCGGAAGAACAGGTCATCACGAAAAGTCCCTTCAGCAACGAGACTTCTCAAATTCCTGTTGGTTGCCGCAACAAGACGGATGTCAATGGGAATGGGTTGGGTGCCGCCGATGGGAGTGACCATCCGCTCCTGCAGCACGCGCAGAAGCTTCGCCTGGATCGTCAGACTGATGTTGGAGATTTCATCCAGGAAGAGCGTGCCGCCGTCGGCAACCTTGAAGAGCCCCATCTTGGTCTGGATTGCTCCGGTAAAGGAGCCCTTGACATGTCCGAACAACTCGCTCTCGAGAAGGCTTTCCGCCAATGATGTGCAGTCCAGCGCGACGAAGGGATGTTCTCTACGCTGGCTGTTATTGTGGATTGCCCTGGCCACCAGCTCCTTGCCTGTTCCACTCTCGCCGGTAATGATCACAGTGCTGTCCGTGGGCGCCACCTGCATGATCCGTCGGTAAACCTTCTGTATCTCACTGCTTTCCCCCACGAAAGATTCGAATCCGTGGTGGTCGCGAAGCTCTTTTCTCAGATAGATTTCATCGAGAAGCATCGCCTTTTGCTCGAAAGCCTTACCGACCTTTTCAAGGAGTTGTTCGGGTGTAAAGGGCTTGGCAACATAGTCAACAGCCCCGTTTTTCATAGCGTCCACCGCTGTATCGACCGTGGAATAGCCAGTGATAATAATCACCGGAATCTCGGGCTGGAGGATTTTGATGGTCTTGAGCACCTCCAGGCCCCCCATTCCCGGCATCTTAAGGTCGGTTATCACCATATTGAAATCTTTTTCCTGCATCAGGTCAAGCGCGGCGCGGCCGCT
>JBGQDJ010000066.1:0-9681 GCA_041495805.1 Geobacteraceae bacterium | reverse complement strand
ATATGCTTGACATTGCACTCCTGGCTGCACAGACCGGCAACAATCTTCAAGCGGATCGGGTGGCCGAGTACCTTGAGGATTTCCGCCTCGTCAGTGAAGTTTCTCTCTTTTACAAAATTCTTGTCAACCATTATCCGCTCCGGCTTAAATGATTCCTGACGGTTATTTAATATATTAGATTGTATAATTGATTTGTCAACCGAAAGCTTTTTTCAACGATACAATCTGTTGCTCAGATGGCAGGCCGCCAGGTGTCCGCTCTCTTTTTCCTCAAGGGGGGGAGTGATTTCGATGCAAAGAGGCTTCTCGGCATACGGGCAGCGGGTATGGAAAGGACATCCGGTTGGCGGGTCGATAGGGGACGGGAGGTCGCCTTGCAGAATTATCCGCTTTCCCCTCTGCTCCGGCATGATCCGTGGAATAGCGGAAAGAAGCCCTTCGGTGTATGGATGAAGGAAGCGGCTGAAAACGGCTTCCCGCCCCCCGGTTTCCACGATTCTCCCCAGGTACATTATCGCGATCCTGTCGCTCATGTGCCGGACCACTGAGAGGTCGTGGGCGATAAAGAGAAAGGACAAGGAGAATTCGCTTTTCAACTCCTGGAGCAGATTTATTATCTGAGCCTGGATGGAGAGGTCCAGTGCGGAGACCGGCTCATCGGCGATTATCAGCCGTGGTGAAACCGCCAGTACCCTGGCAATACCGATTCGCTGCCTCTGTCCCCCCGAAAATTCATGGGGGTAGCGGGAGAAATGCTCTTGGGCCAGCCCGACCTTACCCATCAGGTCAAGGACCATTTCCCGCTTCTGCGCACCCGAAGCGAGCCCATGAATAGTCAGGGGTTCGCCGATGATGTCGCCAACCCGCATGCGTGGATTGAGGGAGGAAAAGGGGTCCTGAAAGACCATCTGGACATCTTTCCTGAAGGAAAAGAGCTCTTCCCGCCCCATTTCCCCGAGCTTTCTGCCACGGTAACGGATCTCTCCGGCGGAAGGAGGAATGAGCCCCATGAGGAGTCGGGCAACCGTTGATTTGCCGCACCCCGATTCACCGGCAAGGCCCAGGGTCTCGCCGGCATCGAGGCGGAGGTCCACGCCGGCTACCGCCTTAAGGCTTTTTTTCTCTCCGAAGGCCCCCGATTTGACAGTGAAATGCCTTGTGAGGGCAACTGCTTCCAGAAGTGGCGTATTCATTGGTATTTCCAGCAGCGAACCTGATGGCCCGCGCCGACCTCCGTCATGGCCGGTTTTTCCTCCCGGCAGCGCCACGTCTTTTTGGGGCAGCGTTCGCAGAACCCGCATCCCTTCAGTTCGGACAGGAGTTCCGGAACCTGGCCGGAAATGGTATTCAACGGCATTCCGGGGGCGGAATTCTGAGGCAGCGAATCAAGCAGCCCTTGTGTATAGGGGTGGAGAGGATTCCGGAATATTTCCGCTGTTTCCGCATATTCCAATATCCTGCCGGCATACATGATGGCGGTGTTTCCGGCTCTCTCCGCAACGATTCCCAGGTCATGGGTGATCAGGATCAGCCCCATCCCGCTTGACTCTTTCATTCGGTCGATCAGTTCCAGTATCTGCGCCTGGATGGTCACATCGAGCGCCGTGGTCGGCTCGTCGGCAATGAGAAGCCGCGGACTACAGACCAGCGCCATGGCAATGACCACCCTCTGCCTCATTCCTCCGCTCATCTGATGGGGATAGTCGCCGAACCTGGCGTCAGGGGAAGGTATCCCGACCTGGCGCAGAATATCTATTACTTCCGCACGGGCTTCATCTCCGGACAGGCCGCGATGGAGCATCACCCCTTCGGCGATCTGGCGCCCCACGGTCAGGACCGGATTGAGCGATGTCATCGGCTCCTGGAAGATCATCGAAATTTGATTGCCGCGCAACCCCTGCATCTCTTTTTCCGCAAGACCCATCAGGTCCCTGCCGTTGAAGAGCACTACGCCCGACTCTATCCTTCCAGGGGGCATGACGAGGCGCATTATGGAATAGGCGGTAACGCTCTTGCCGCATCCC
The DNA here is from genome assembly GCA_041495805.1 of Geobacteraceae bacterium. Lineage (GTDB taxonomy): Bacteria > Desulfobacterota > Desulfuromonadia > Geobacterales > Geobacteraceae > JBGQDJ01. Next base: position 7,657 of record JBGQDJ010000066.1, on the reverse strand, counting down.
GATTCGCCAACGATAGCCAGTGTTTCTCCGTTTCCCAGCGAGAAATCGACCCCGTCTACCGCCTTGAGGGTCCCATGCGCCAGATGAAAATAGGTGGAGAGTCCCCTGACCTCAAGTAATGGATCCAAAATGCAGCTCCGTTTGCAATGCAAGAAATTGACCCCGTCCCCTTGGAGAGGGTGGCCGAAGACCGGTTGAGGGGCGCTGACATTAATATATAACATGATTAAGGGGCAGGGGCAATCGCTTTGGACGATGGGGAATGAACGCGATTATTATCGCGTCAGGCTGAACAGGTCTGATAGGAGAGGGACCTGGATATCGTGCTGTGATATGTCTTTTGAAAAGAGAATATTCCGCTTTCCAGAAGTTCGATGAAGTGGGGCACCAGTTCCGGGTCGAACTGGGTGCCGGCATTATCGACGAGCTCCTGCATGGCCTTTCTTGTGGGGAGCGCCTTGCGGTAAGGACGGTCGGATGTCATCGCGTCGAATGCGTCGGCTATGGCGAGTATGCGGGATTCCAGAAGGAGCCTGTCAGCAGGGACGTTGTACGGATAACCCTGGCCGTCGTAACGCTCATGGTGCTGCCCGATGCATATTCTGACATCATGGAGAAATTCGATCGGCAGAAGGATATTCATGCCGATAACCGGATGCTGCTGCAGATCGAACACATCCGCCGGGGTAAGTTCATCCGTCTTGTGCAGGAGATTCAGGTCAATGCCGATTTTCCCGATGTCATGGAGGATAGCCGCGCGTTCGATGACCTTCAGGCGGTCCTGGGGGAGGTCCAGTTTCTTGGCCAGTTCCATGCTGTAGCGGGTGACCCTTTCCGAATGGCCGCGGGTATAGCTGTCGCTGGCCTCAATGGCTGAAACCAGCGCATGTATAGTGTTCATGTAAATCTTCTGCTGCTCATCGTAGAGCTTGGCATTCTTGATGGCGATGCTTGCCTGGGCTGCGATGGTATTCAGGAGTTCAAGCTCTTCCTTGGTATAAACCGTATCGTCCAGTTTATTGACTACGGTTATTGTCCCGATAATCTCGTCCTTGGTCATAAGCGGGGCACAGATAAGGGTCTTGCGCTCATAGCCCAGGGTGCTGAACCTGTCGAATTCCGGGGTCTCGTTGATATCGGTTATGAGGAGGGGCTTCCGGTTCTTTATTACCCAGGTGGAGACATTGGAAGGTCTCATGGGCAATTCGGTCCCTTCCGGAGATATAGTCACATCATGACCGTGGAGAGTGGTGACCTTCAGGAGCGTTTGTTCCTTGTCGGTGAGGACAATATAGCCTATCTGGGCGTGCAGGGTTTCCGTGGTTATCTTGACTATCAGATTAAAAAGCCTGTTCATCTCCATTGTGGAGTTGATGGCAAGCCCCACCTTATGGAGAGTCGAAAGGTTGGTGACCGCCTTTTCCAGATTGGAGTTCTTCACTTTCAGATCCGCGGCCAGCCCGGTGATTTTATGATTTGCTTCTTCAATCTCCTCAATCCGCTCTTCCAGGTTGATGTTCAGGTTCTCAATTTCCCTCAACTGCTCTTCGAGCTTCTCATTCATAGTATATATTTCACGGTGATGGGCCAGCTTTTCCTGTGCCCGCGCCAATGCGCGCTCATGGTTTATGGAGGCATCCATCTGCTCCTTCAGCCTTTCAACCATGCGGTTGTGGCTTTCAAAAAGGAGCTTCATCTCGTCACTGCTCGTTACAATCGGTCCGGTATCGAAATCACCTTTTTCAACGTGCTGCATCGAGCGGATGAGCTGTTTTATCGGCTTGTCCACGTAATAAATCAGAAAGATGGAAATGGTTATGATAATGAGGAGAATGGTAATTGCAGCGGCAACAAAGGAAATATTTCTGATATCGATGAAGGAACTGCGCAGATGGTCCATTCCGAAGTCAACTTGCAGGACTCCAAGAATGTCCCTGGAAGCGCCATGGCACCCATGGCAATCACTGCTGTTGCGGATCAGGGAAGTTGTGCCGAGATGGCTGCTGTCGTCAAGTTGTATATCCTGCTGGTTGCCTTCGCCGGATAGGAACGCAGACAGTTTGTCTTTGTCGAGCATCCTGCCGATTTCGTCCTTGTCGGAGGATTTGAGAATTTTTCCGGAGGTATCGAAAATCCTCAACCCCTTAATGGATCCCTGTGATTTTATGCCGGACAGCATATTCTGCACTTCTTCAACACGACCGGAATGCATGGCGTTAACGATGCCAAATTTAATACTTTCCGCTATCAGAAGGGCATTTTGCCTTGCAGCGACGGAAACCTGTTTTTGCAACTGCATATTTACCAGGGCAACCACAGTGATTATGGCGATTACAATCACAGTGATCATGCCAAGTATTTTAATTTTGAGTCTGTTCATAATGAGATATCAATTCGTTATATTATCGTCATATCAGAGCATATGGGTCTGTTATCCCGATTTACTTCAAATACCTAATAACTTGACAACAATACGACCCGCGCATATCATACGCAACCTGCATAATGCCGAAAAAACAATGCTACATATAGCAGATTAATGTTCGCATGCCAATTAAAAGTTGATCCGGACTAAATTTATAAATATATTGACTTTAAGCCCTGATTTATGATTTCATCGTCAGGTTTTATAAGGACAAATTTATTGAAGCATCTTGCCTTCATACTCCTTTTTCTGCTGGCAATTCCCGCTGTCGGTAAAGGAAGCTCTCTTCAGCATCATGAAATGATCCGTGTTGCCCTGCAGAAGGGGGTGGAAAGTGTCAGCCTGGAAGGGATCGGTCTCTTGGCCGCCGATGAAAATGGCGATCTGTTAAGGGACAGTTCCTCATTTTATGTGAAAAGAGTTAAGGACGGCCTCTCGGTTAACGGCAGATCCTTGCGCCGCCTGACAGTATCAGCGCCGGTATATATACAGGTTAACGGCAAGAAATATCGTGGTAATGTGGAAGTTTTTCCGGCCGACAAGGGGATGCTGGTCGTTAACGAACTCCCCCTGGAGGATTACCTCGCCGGGCTCATAAACTGTGAAATATCCTCCCAGTGGCCAATGGAAGTGATAAAAGCACAGGCCGTCGTCGCAAGGTCCTACGCCTTTTTCCAGAGGGAGGCCCGAAAAAACGCCATCTATCACCTGGAGGCTACTGTCATCGATCAGGTTTACGATGGATGCGCGATCGAGGACAGCCGGGCGGTCAGAGGGGTCAGGGAAACGGTCGGTGAAGTGCTGACCTATAAAAATAATGTAATACAGGCTTTTTTCCACTCCAATTGCGGCGGCCATACTGAGTCATCGGAAAATGTGTGGGGATTTGCGTTTCCTTACCTCCAGGGGATCGACTGCTCCTATTGCCTTTCGGTGCCTTCGGCAAAATGGGAACAGACCTTGTCGCTGAACAGGATTGAATCATTATTGAGCAGCAGTGGTTATCAGGTTTCCGGCCTCAGGGATATTAAACCCGGCAAAAGGAACAGAAGCGGCAGGGTGACCGACCTGACCCTGATCAGCTTAAAAGGGCGACTGACGATCCCCGCCGTCAGTTTTCGCAAGGCAATCGGTTACACGCTTATCAAGTCCACGAATTTCGATGCAAAAATCGTCGGCGATGATGCAGTTTTCAGCGGGACCGGCTATGGCCACGGGGTGGGCCTCTGCCAATGGGGAGCAAAACAGCGGGCAGGTGACGGTTTCGATTACCGGGAAATACTTTCCTATTACTACCCCGGCGCCAGGTTGAAGAAAATTTATACCGAATAATGCCATGCAACATTCAGAATCACCCACGAGAAAATATGTTGCCTGGTTTCATCTATGCTGATAAAGGATTTTGATTATCTTCTCCCCCAGGAACTGATCGCCCAGGAACCTGCCAGCAAAAGGGACGCTGCCCGGTTGATGACACTGAACCGACTGAGCGGCTCCATCGGCGAAATGTGCTTTGCCGAAGCGGCCCGATTGTTTCGCGAGGGTGACCTGCTGGTTCTGAATGACACCCGTGTCATTCCCGCAAGGCTTTTGGGCGCGAAAGAGAGCGGCGGCCGGGTGGAAATATTTCTAGTCAGAAAACTGGCTATGCCGGGAGAAATCTGGCAATGCCTTATCAGATCCTCCAAGCCCCCCAGACCGGGCACTCTGATCCGCCTGGCGGGAGATCTGGCCGCATCCGTGGAAGAACGCGGCGAAGGTGATACCTGGTCGGTTTCCTTTTCTCCCGCGGAAGGCTTTGAAGAGTGGCTTGAAAGAAACGGAAGCATGCCGCTTCCGCCATATATAAAACGCGCTGCAGGGGAGCACGACCGGGAAAGGTATCAGACGGTATTCGCCCGGGAAAAAGGGGCCGTTGCCGCCCCCACCGCTGGTCTGCACTTTACTGAAGGGCTTTTGCAGGAGATCGGGAAACGCGGGGTCGAGATCGCAACGCTGACCCTGCATGTGGGGCTCGGGACTTTCCTCCCCATAAGGGTTGACGACCCGCATCTGCATCGCATGCATCGGGAGTATTTTCGTATTCCGGAAAAGACCGCCAATGCGGTCAACAAGAGGAGAAAATCGGGGGGAAGAATCGTCGCGGTCGGGACTACCACTACCAGGGCGCTCGAGTATGCAGCCGGCAAAGACGGCTCGCTCAGGGCGGATGAAGGTGAAGCCGATATCTTCATTTATCCGGGATACGCATTCAAATGCGTGGATGCCCTCTTCACCAACTTCCATCTCCCGAAATCGACGCTTCTCATGCTCGTTTCAGCCTTTGCCGGTAAAGACCTTCTGTTTGGCGCCTATGCCGAAGCGGTGCGGAGAGGATTCAGATTTTACAGCTATGGCGATGCGATGTTTATAGGGGATAGCGTTTAGCGTGTAGCGATAAGCGTATAGTGAAGAGAAAGAGCGCATATTTTTCAGGGTTTCCACTAATCGCTAGACGCTAATCGCTGACCACTGGAGTTTTTTTGCCGGCCATTGATTTCAAAGTAATACATAAAGACCGCCTTAGCGCGGCACGTTCAGGCTCTTTGACAACTCCCCATGGGCATATTGACACCCCCATCTTCATGCCGGTCGGGACCCAGGCGACGGTCAAGGCGATGACCCCGGAAGAGCTTTGCGAGGTTGGGGCGCAGATCATACTGGCCAATACATATCATCTCTATATCCGCCCCGGGCACGAACTGGTGGAGCGGATGGGAGGGCTGCACAGATTCATGCATTGGGACCGCCCGATCCTGACCGACAGCGGCGGGTTTCAGGTATTCAGCCTGGGCGAACTGAGAAAGATATCCGAAGAGGGGGTGCGATTCCAGTCCCATCTGGACGGCTCTTACCACTTTATTTCCCCGGAAAGTGCGATCTCCATCCAGGAGGCGTTGGGCGGGGACATCATCATGTGTTTCGACGAGTGCACCCCATATCCGGCCGAGTATGACTATGTACGGCGCTCCACTGAGTTGACGACACGCTGGGCCGGACGCTGCCTGGAGGCGAAACGCCGTGACGATCAGGCCCTGTTCGGGATCGTCCAGGGAGGTATGCATCGCGACCTGCGCGAACAGAGCGCGGGCGAGCTTTGCGCGATGGGGTTTGACGGCTACGCCCTGGGGGGGCTCTCAGTCGGCGAGGAAAAGGGGCTGATGTATGATATCATGGGATACTGCGGCCCGCTCCTTCCCGAGGATAAGCCACGCTACGTCATGGGGATCGGCGCTCCGGAAGACCTGATCGAGGGGATCAACTCGGGATTCGACATGTTCGACTGCGTCATGCCGACGAGAAATGCACGAAACGGCATGCTCTTCACTGCAACCGGGAGCATCAATATAAAGAATGCGGTTTTTGCCGACGACAGCGCGCCCATCGATGGCGGGTGCGCCTGCTACGTATGCGCTAATTACAGCCGCGCTTATCTGCGGCATCTGTACCGATCCGGGGAAATACTTGCGTCACGCCTGAACACATGGCATAATTTGCACTATTATCTGTCGCTCATGGCAGACGCGCGAAGCGCAATCGCCGAAGATCGGTTCACGCAATTCAGGCAGGAGTTTTACGCTAAAAGGCAGTGACCAGAGACCAGCGACCAGCGACTGAAGTCAAGTCTCGGGTCCCAATATTTTACGGAGGTAATACCATGTTAAGTTTAGCAGGTTTGGCATTTGCGCTTGACCCCGCCACAGGAGGGCAGGCGGCGTCCGGCATTCAGTCGATCCTGAATTCAGGCGTACCGATGTTTGCCATCATGATCGGGATTTTCTATTTTCTGCTGATTCGCCCGCAACAGAAAAAAGCCAAGGAGCACCGGTCGCTTCTCGAATCCTTGAAAAAAGGTGACGCTGTGGTGACCGCGGGTGGCGTTTATGGAAAGGTGATCGCTGTTGATGATAATATCATCAATCTTGAGATTGCGACCGGTGTCAATATCAAGATCAAAAAAGGGCATATTGCCGAGGTTGTGAAAAAAGACTGAACCCCACTGCATCGAAAGGAGCATCTCCCATGACCAAGGGCCTAACCTGGCGCGTGAGTCTGATTCTGCTTTTCATCACTTTATCGTTTCTTTATCTGACGCCGACACTAGTCGCCAAACTTCCTTCATGGTGGCAGGGCGTCCTGCCCAAGGATAAAATCCATCTCGGTCTTGATCTTCAAGGGGGGACCCACCTCGTCATGGAGGTGGAGACGCAAAAGGCGGTCGAAGGCGCACTCGACCTGATCGCCACCGACCTGGAAGACGTCCTCAACTCCCAGACAATCCGCTTCAAACGGATTGCCAGGATCGGAGCCGATCGGGTACAGGTGACACTGTACGACAGGGGTACTGCCGATAATGTGCAGAAGCAGATCAAGAAAAAGTATCCCGAACTGGAACTCCAGCCTCCTGTCGACGAGGGGGGGTTCGTCAACCTTCAGCTCCGCATGGATGAAAAGGTGGCCAAGGACAGGAAGGACAAGGCGGTCGCGCAGGCACTTGAAACCATCCGCAACAGGATTGACCAGTTCGGCGTGTCGGAGCCTGTCATCCAGCGGGAGGGGATCAACCATATCGTTGTCCAGCTTCCCGGCATCAAGGATCCGAAACGGGCCATCGAGCTGATCGGCCGGACAGCCCGCCTGGAGTTCAAGCTGGTGGACGAGAACATCAATGCCTCGACAGCGACCCCGGGTTCAATTCCCGAGGATGATGAACTGCTCATGGAGAAAAAGGTCGATGCACAATCCGGCGCTGTCTCCGAAATCCCCCTGGTGGTCAAGAAAAAATCGATGATTACCGGGGATCTCCTGACCGATGCCCAGGTGCGGATAGATTCGCAGTTCAACCAGCCCTACGTCTCCATCGAATTCAACTCCACCGGGGCCAGACTGTTCGATCAGGTCACCGCCGCCAATGTGGGAAAACGCTTCGCCATCGTGCTCGACAACAACATATACTCCGCGCCGGTGATCCGTGAGAGGATCTCCGGTGGCAGCGCCCAGATAACCGGCTCCTTCTCCGAGAGAGAGGCGGCGGACCTGGCCATCGTGCTGCGCGCCGGTTCCCTCCCCGCGCCGGTGGATATCATCCAGAACGTCACGGTAGGCCCATCGCTGGGCCAGGATTCGATCAACAAGGGGCTTTTGGCCGGTCTGATCGGTGTTGCCCTGGTGGTTGTATTCATGACGATTTAT
>JBGQDJ010000065.1:0-9773 GCA_041495805.1 Geobacteraceae bacterium | reverse complement strand
CTGAGGATATGACCGATCAGCAGGGGGAAAAAACGAGGGGGACCCGGATCAGGAAGATCGCCGCCTTTGTCATGGTGACTGTGCTGCTCCTCATTGCCGGGCTCTACCTCCTCCTCAATCCTCTTCTTAATTCCCCCTCCGTGAACATCCGCATATCCAGGCTGCTGAACGATACCCTGGGCCAACCGGCGACAGTCGGGGGAATCCGCCTCTCCGGCAAAACGTTGGTGATCCATGGCCTGACTATTGCCAATACCAGGGATTTTGGCGGCGGAAACCTTCTAGCGGTCCGTACGATAGAAATTGCTCCGAAGTGGGGAGAACTCCTGGCGGGCCGTAAAAGCTTCGCATCCATACGTATCCGCGAACTCACTCTCATCGGCGGCAAAAACAGCGCCGGCGCCTGGAATTTTTCTCATTTGGTGCAGCACCTCGCTTCCAGGAAAAGCGACACCGAAACCCGCATCGGGCGCCTGCTCCTGGAGAACTCCGCTGTTTCGGTGAACGGCAGGGGGATCGAGGATATATCCCTGTCGATCAACGACCTCTCCACAAAAGGTTCGACCGGCTCCGGCATTCTTCTCAACTTCAAGGACAAGTACGGCGACCCTTTTCGCCTTGAGGGGAGCGCCCGCCTCGGCGCGAAACCTGACCTGGAGCTGAAATTAGCCGCACCCTCCCTGTATTTCAAAGCCCTCAATGACGCCGGTCTGCCGATCGACCCTGAAAAGGGGAGGGGCAAACTCCTTCTGACGCTGCTTTTACATGGAGATGTATTGAGGATAGGCTGCGATGCCGCATTTGACCGGCTTACAGTGAAGGTCAAGGGTGAGGATATCCCCCTTTCGGGCATCCTCGGCTTTGCCGGACAATACGATTTGAAGAAGGATTCAGCAACTCTCGACAGCGGCTCATTGCAGGTGAACGGAGTGCTCCGGGTGCAGGCCAGGGGGAGGGCGGAACAGTTGAAGAAGGGGCGTTTATTCGCCATCGAGGTTTCACACGATGGTATGGAGATCGGCAACCTCTTCGCTCTCCTTCCCTTGAAACTCCGGCACGATTTGGATGCCGACGGTAAGTTGCTCCCCGCCACCTTCCGGATTGCGGGAAGCGGAGCAGACGGCGTGACATCCGCCAGCGCGGGCTTTTCCCTGCGTCAGGCGCAAGTGAGCAAAGGAAAGCGGTTGCTACTGGACGGTGTCAGGGGTGATGCGGTTCTCGTCAAAGGGAAAAGCGGGTGGGACCTGTCCGGGAAGCTCTCCCAGCCTGAAGAAAAGGGTGCCGCTCTTCTGCGTCTTCAGAATATCCCGTTTACGGCGACATTCAGCGACCGGATGCGCCCCGTTCAGGCTGCACTCCCTTCCTTTACCGCCCATGTCGCCGGGATTCCGTTCAAGGGGAATCTATCTTACAGGGAAGGCGCGCCCGATCCCATTGTTGCCGGGATAGTGATGAAGGATGCCCCGGTTGCCGCGCTCTCCAGATCGTTTCCCGTAAAGGAGCTGCAGCTCGAAAAGGGGTCGATGAACGCCACCATCCGCGCCTCGGGCCGTCTCTCCGGCATTTTCCGGGGTGAAGGCACGGCCCGGTTGACCGGCTTACAGGGGAAATACTCCGGCAAGAAGATTGCGCTCAATGAGGCGTCCGCCCAGGCTTCGTTCAACTATAGCGGCGGCAAGCCCGCGGCATATGGGACAATAAAGGCGAACGGCGGTGAGTTCGACGGCAAAAAGCTCGCGGCATCCATGGCCTATCGGGTCGCGGACGGCCTCCTCGCCATTTCTGACGCCGACATCTCCGCGGGACGTGCGAAACTCGGATTCGCGGAGCTGAGCGGAGCCATTCCCGGAAAAGTCGATTCCACGGGGGGCGGCAGAATTCCTCTAAACCTCAGGATCAAGGGTGGGCGTTGCCTGATCGGCGATAGCGGCGCGGATGGCCTATCTGGCAATCTGCACGCGTTTCTGTTCTCCGACAAAGCAGGTCGCTGGCTTGAGGGTGACGGGTCAATTTCGGCGCCGGGATTGGCGTTTAAGGCGAAAAGCGTCGGTTCCCTGACGACCCGTGTCAGGCTGTCAAGGGGAAAAGCAGTGGCGGAAATCACCGGCAAAATCCTGGACGGCGATCTCTCGCTCTCCGCAAGCGGCGATCCCTTCGCCATTAAGGGGGAGAGCGTCTTTGCCTTGAAACTGGCTGGGATCAACGGGGCCGGATTGTCGGAAGTTATGGGGAAAGCTTATCCTGTCCGGCTTTCAGGGGGGGCATTCGACCTTACCGCAAAAGGGGATTACAGCACCGGAAACGGCCTGCGCAGCCGGATGGAAATTTCCGGCAACGGGATTGCCCTTGCCTCCAAAAGCGGAAAGAGTATCCTGAGAGATGGTGGAGTCAGGCTTGACGGAGAATGGATGGATGGAAGCCTCATTGTCAGTGAAGGAAGGGCGTCTGTCGGCAAGGAAACGGAGGTTCGCCTGCGAGGAAGAGTGGCCAGGGCTGCCTCAGCGGAGAGGGAGGGTGATATCGCTCTCACGCTGCCGAAGGTTCCCATTGCGGCGCTCCTTGACGCGTTCGTAAATATCCTTCCCCGGTCATTGCAGGAATCCACGGCGACCGGGAAGATCGAGGCAAAAGCCGGTATCCGGATCAAGGGTAAGGAGACCGCTGTGGATGGAGAGATGACTCTGGTGGAGGGATCGGTGGAGGTGCCTTCCCAGAAACTACGCATCGACTCGATCAACGGCACAATCCCCTTTGCCCTCGATTTATCCGGCAAGAGCGCGCCTAAATCTCCCGAGAAGGTGAGCTTCACCAGGGAAAACTATTCCAGGCTGCTCCCATTACTGCAAAAAGGGGTAAAGGGTGAACACCCCTTTACAATCGGCAAGGTCCGTTTCGGCACAACGGAATTCGGGACCACTACGCTATCCATGCGGGGAGACAATGGCTTCACCGAGATCAAATCGCTTCAATCGGAACTTTTCCGGGGGGCACTGCTCGGTGTCGGATTTATCCGGTACAAGGGAGGAGTGCAATACGGCGCCGATATTCTGATCCATGACCTGAGTCTGCGGGAACTCTGCAACTCATACCCCGCCATCAAGGGGTACATGTCCGGACGCGTGGACGGATTTGTAAGTCTGTTCAGCCAGGGGAAGGGTTTGAACGATCTGAAAGGCTTCCTTGAATTCTGGACGCGCGGCGTCAAGGAAGAGAAGATGCTGGTCAGCAAGGAGTTCCTCCAGAAGCTGGCTGGTAAAAAGCTAAAAGGGATGTTTTTCCAGAACGACCGCTCCTACGACCGGGGCGAGATCGCCGCCTACCTGGAAGGGGGGTACCTGACATTCAAAACCCTCGACATTTCCCATACAAATCTTATCGGGATCAGGGACCTGAGTGTCGCGGTGGCTCCGGTCCAGAACAAGATCAGCCTTGATCATCTTCTGACCTCCATAAGGGAGGCTGCGTCGCGGGGGAAGGCGGCAACGGGCGGCTCCGCTCCAGCCGAAACGCCCGCGGCAACCGAATTCAAGTGGGAGGAATAAATATCAGGTTATAGGCTGAAGGCTGAAGGCTGAAGGCCATGAATAAACTATCGAGATCACAAAAAGTGAAAGGAAGGGAAATATGGAAATCCGCATCTATTATGAAGATACGGATGCAGGGGGTGTTGTTTACCACGCAAATTATCTGCGCTATTTTGAACGGGCAAGGACCGAATACCTGCGCGAGCGGGGATTGTCGGTGAGCGAACTTGCCGCTCAGGGTCACATTTTGCCCGTGGTCCGGGTGGAAATAGATTACCGCGCCCCTGCGGTCCATGACGATCTGCTGCGGATCGAGACCGAGTTGCTGGAAGTGGGCAAGGCTTCATTCATCGTGGGACAGCGGGCGGTCCGGGCAATTGACGACAAGCTGCTGGTTGATTGCAAGGTGACGCTGGTCTGCGTCAGCCCGCATATGAAGGCGCACCGATTGCCGGCAGAGCTTTTGCAGGCACTTGAGGAGCGACAGGGAAAAGCAGCGGCCGCTGATCGGGCCCGGCGTCAGGCGCTGATCAGTTGATCATATGCTTTCCTGAGAAAGATAATGCGATCCTGGTCGGCAAGAACTGCCGCGGCAAACAGCTTCCGAAACGATGGATCGGCAAATTCGACGATGTTGTTCAGATGGTATGGGGTGATTTTTTCTTCGAGTTTTATGGATGTTCTCAACGCTTCTTCAGGGGAGGGAGGATTTGCCTTCATCCTTTCGAGATGTGTTCGCAGATAGAGTAATGCGATTTCAGCGTCAACCAGGTCGATGCGTAGAGAATGGATCACATTCTGCCGTCTCAGTTTGGCGATGAGAGCAAACTCCTTGGCATTGTTCTCTTCTTCCATGGCAGTCCTTTTCCAGAAGAGGAGAGTCGGCCTGTCGTCCTTGAATATCTCGGCAAAATAATGATGGATCTCAGCGCACATCAGTTTAATGCTCTGGCAAACCTCAAGGACATCCTGTGTCCCTTCCATGATGCTGGTAGTTATATCCGCTGTCTTGTCGATGTTTTTCGTGCCGCTGTCATCCATGTCGCACCTGATAATTTTTGTTGACTATTTAATAACATATAACTATAAAAAGTACAGCCGTTTTTGATTCACGTATCATTTGTCAATGTTTTCCGAAGAGTTTCGGCTCAATTCTCAATGATCATCGTTTAAGGTAATTTCCATGCAGGAAGCACTTGTCATAACAACCAAGCAGAGCATTCTGGATATCGTCGAACAACTTCGGACCCTCACTGCTGCCAGGATAGAGGTCGAAAACGATTTTACAAAGGGCCTTAAGGCGATTTTCTACAGGATCCCCGGCGTTGTTTTCTTGCAGGGCGAGATAACCGGCATCACCGCCGAAAAAGTGGCAAATCAGGTCAAGACCCTTCTCGAAGGCGAATCGATCAGGCTTGTGCTTCTGCGTGATGATATCTCTACATGGGATGCCGGAGATTTGAGCTTCGACGGCGTAATTGACTTGAGTCTCCCTTCCGATGAAGTCGTCGGCCTGTTTCTGCAACAGATAAACAGCTCCCCCGACCATGGAAATGAGTCGTCAGCGGGCGAACAGCCTCCGCAGGCGGATTCGCAGATAATCGAATTGACCGTTGAATCGTCCCAACCGGAGGGGGAAGTCAACTTCGATCCATTTTCCGATACATTCCCGGCACATTTTCATCATGACTGGGGAACACTTCCCCCCGAGGCTGATCTGGAAATGCAGAACCATCCGGGACCTGCCGGCTTGTCCGGCAAATCGTCCGGGCCTGATGACGAATTCTGCTTCGACCCGCCGGGCGATATCATATCGATGTTTCCGCCGGAGAAGACAATCGCTACGAGCCCGAAAACGAAGGAATCGCAGCAGGGCACCTCGTCCGCGACAGTGCCTGTCCCTGTAGCGGAAGAAGGGCCGGTGATCGAGGATATTCGCCTGACCGATAAGGAATCCCCCCATCAGTTGTTCGCAAGCATGAATGACGAAGCGCCCGTGGAGACGCCGTTCCAGACGTCCGGTAGCGACGCGGCCCCGCCTCCCCTGGAAAACAGACTCCGTCTCAAGGGGATACAGACGCACTCGTCCATTCTGAAGACTTCATCTCCTGAAATTGCTCCGGTATCTGAAACATACGGGAAGGCGAAAACATCGCCCGGGATTTCCGGCGATGCCGCTGCACGCCGAACAACAACGCAGCCGGTTTCAACTCGTGCAGTCGTTGGTAAAACCTCCGCAAAATCCGGAACAAAGCCGGAACCCCTCAACAGGTTATCATCCGGCGGAGATCTTCATGCCGGCGCAACTTTTCGTGATGATAATTCGCGGGGAACCTCTCTCACCCATAAACTGATATATGTACTGCTCCTGCTGGCCATCTGCCTCGCAACGTTTCTGCTGGTCATGCATTGGGATGATCTGTCAGGATTTTTATTCAAGGAGAAAAAACCGGCCGGCATCACTAAAGCTCCCCCTCCTACCGCCACGGAGAAGTTGCCGGCATTCATTCCAGCCGGGGTTCCGGACAGTGCTTACACGATCGCTCATCCGGGCTGGGAACGCTACGAGGCGGCCGGACTCGAATATCTCGTCTACCGGGAAAACGGCAGAATCCGGGCGATACAGGTCATTGCGGGAGCAGAAGGAAAGATAAGCGATTCATACCTCAGGATGTGTATCAGGGGTGCCACGGGTCTGGATGATGGAAGCAACTGGGTCCGGGTGCAGCAGGATGATTTCCGGGTCGAAAAGGGGACCCTGCCGAACAAGGGAGAAGTGGTGGTCTACCGGAAGATGCCGGAAGGTGAAATAAGGGGGTTCGTTCTCACCTTACACTGATAAAAGATTCTTATGCTATGGTTTTGAGGCGCACGGGGCTTCTGCATGGTTTCCGGGTTTTTCGGCTTCTCAGGCCTTTACTGGAGGGAATAATGACATACCGCCGCGCGATATTTCTGCTGCTTGCACCTTTCCTGTTATCGATATTTCCAGGCGATTACCTTGCCCATGCCATAGATCCCCGCTTCGAGCTGGATCCCAGGATCCTGCAGCAGAAACTTCCTCCCAAGGCCCCCCCTGTTTCCCCGGCAAAAGAATCCGCAGCGCCTCGTCCCGGTCCGGGAGAGACCGCCTACAGAGTCAAGCGGGGCGATTCCCTGACGAAGATACTGGTGCGCGACTACGGAATGAGCAAGGCTGGAGCGAAAGCCCTCATCCCGGAAATACGGCGGCGTAACCGGCTCAGTGAAACAGGAAGAGTGGCGGCAGGAAGGCAAATCATCATACCTCTACCGGAGAAAACCGCGAAAAGTGTTTCCCGGACCGTCCGCAGCGCGAAAAATGGGGCACGGAAAGCTGTCGGAAGGGAGATAGTCGCTCACAGGCTCTCTCTTTTCAAGGGTCCATCCGACACCGGCAACGACGGAATGGAGAGCGCCAGGCTTGTCTGGGAAAAACTTCTTCCCGCGCAGCATTTGTCCAATGAATCGCTCTCGATCAAGGGGAACAATTATTCGCTCGAACTGGATCATGACCGTTTTCCCCTATTTCCCGCCGCGGATGGCGGCAAAATCCTGATCGAGGCAGGCGGCAAGCTTTCCCCACTGGTCAGGTCGCTTATTCAACAGCATGACCCGAAAATCCGTTTCGTCACTTACACCCCCCACAATCAAAAAAGCTTCTTTGCCGGCCTGCTCTCCACTGCCGGATTCTATTCCGTGGAAGAGGATTTCACGGTAGCTTTCGGCGCCGACCCGATACTCACGGTCACCACTGATTTCAAGGTCGAAAATGATTCGAACAGCCCCCTTCAGCATGACATATTCCTCTTCAACACCGTATCGCACACACGGGGCTTTCCCCCTGTCCTGGCTGAATATATGGGGCGCCAGGGTTTCAGGGTAATAGACATCAATTCTTCCGGAATTATCGAGAGCACTCCTGTAAACGGCGCTGTCAGCGTAATAACCGATAAAGAACCGTCCGTCATTGCCGACAAGCTGATGTCGGCGTTGAACCTTGGTTATGAGAAGGAGAAGGAAATCGGTCTGCTCAACATGGGGGATGGCGGCGTTGGATTGCGCGTAAAGGCGGACCGCTATTTCGTAAAAAACGGTGAGAAGTTCGTGGTAAGCGTCTTCAAGGGCGACCCGGAAAACTATACGCTTCTCCGTCTACTGGAAGCGCAGCAATACCATGTAATAATGCTTACACCGGAAGAGGATTTCCGTTCCGTTTCCGCTAAGATACTTTCCCAACTCCGTCTCCCCAGCCAATACGCCATGCAGGAACTCATCGCATCGAGGGATATCCCTTACAAGATACAGATGTCGGGCATCATGCTCAATGCTCCGGATAACAGGGGTAAAATATTCATGACCGCAACAAGGCCGGATCGAATCATTACCGACCTCCTCGAACTAAACGGTCTTAAAATTATCGACAGCCAGGATGAGGTTGTTCGAAAATGAAGTGCGCTGGAATGGACCTTTCCGAAAGGTTGATTCCAGGGAACTTAAAGCCCGTGAATCATCCCTCCTCTTTCACCCGGAATGCCATGAACATCACATACCCAGCCGACTCTACGCACCTTGACACTCTCCCGTGGCTATGCTAGTTTAGTTTCCATCCGGAAACGGTCCTTTTCCGCCCTGGCGGCGTCAATCTCAATCCCAGAAAGCATAATCCCGGAGCTGAAATGTATTTTCCCGACTTTTCAACCTTCGCCTCACTCACGGCCCAGGGGAACCTGATACCGGTTTACCGCGAGATCATGGCGGACATGGATACCCCTGTCAGTGCCTTCAGAAAGATCGACGACGGCCGTTACTCCTTTCTACTGGAGAGCATCGAGGGGGGGGAGAAGTGGGCGCGATATACCTTTCTCGGCTCCACTCCATCCGAGGTGATTCGCTCCCGCGGCAACACGGTTGAGCTCCTCTCCGCAGACGGCAGCTGCAAGCGGGAAGATGTCGCCGACCCCCTGGCTTTCATCAGGGATTACCTGAGCCGTTTTACACCGGTGGAACTCCCCGGCCTTCCCCGTTTTTTCGGCGGCGCGGTGGGATATCTCGGCTATGACATGGTGCGCCATTTCGAAAGCCTTGAGACCGGCAAGCCCGCTTTGATAAACGCATACGATGCCTATTTCGTCATTACTGACACCCTTGTGATCTTCGACAACGTCAGGCAGAAGATCAAGGTCGTTTCCAACGCACATCTGGGTGTGGGGATGACTCCAAATGACGCTTACGAGGCGGCAACCGCCAAGATCGACGCAATTATCCGGAAGCTCAAGGCGCCTCTGCCTCTTCAACCGGCGGCCGCGGCCGCCGGCAAGGTTTCATTTGTCTCCAATATGGAGCAGCATGAGTTCGAAGCGGCGGTCATCAGGGCCAAGGAGTATGTTAAAGCGGGCGACATTATCCAGGTGGTTCTCTCCCAGCGCTTTTCCGGGGCACTGACCGTGGACCCGCTGGACATATACCGGATACTTCGTACCCTCAACCCTTCCCCCTACATGTTTTTTCTCCGCCTGGATGATACCCTTGTGGTCGGGGCCTCGCCCGAGGTCATGGTCCGTAAAGAGGGATCTAAGGCCGAATTGCGCCCCATTGCCGGCACCAGGCCCCGTGGTGCGACGGATGAGGAGGATGCGCAACTGGAGGAGGAGCTTCTGGCCGATCCCAAGGAGCGGGCCGAACATGTCATGCTGGTGGACCTCGGGCGAAATGACCTGGGGCGCGTATGCAGGACCGGCACGGTCCGCGTTACCGAACTGATGGTGGTGGAACGCTATTCCCATGTCATGCATATCGTCTCCAATGTCCTGGGGGAACTGGAGGAGGGGAAGGACGCCTTTGACGTGGTGCGCGCCACATTCCCGGCAGGCACCCTTTCCGGCGCCCCCAAGGTCAGGGCCATGGAGATCATCGACGAAATGGAACCGGCGCGCCGGGAGATATACGGCGGCGCGGTCGGCTACTTCTCGTTCTCCGGCAACATGGACATGGCGATTGCTATCCGCACCCTGGTGGTGAAGGACGGAAAGGTCCATCTCCAGGCCGGGGCCGGGATCGTCGCCGATTCGGACCCTGCCGCCGAATACCGGGAGACGGTGAACAAGGCGATGGCGGTGATAAGGGCGATCGAACTGGCTGAAGAGGGACTGGATTAATAACGTGCTGCGTTAGGCATCCTGCGGGGAAACCACAACGGCCCCCCACGCCGCTGTTGAACGAGGTTTACAT